>CAYHWZ010000322.1:0-2939 GCA_964359975.1 uncultured Elusimicrobia bacterium
ACCTGCGCAATGAGACTGCAGCGGCACTCCGGCGTCAAACAACGCGAGCGAACCTCCGCAAACACTTGCCATCGACGACGAACCGTTCGATTCCAAAATATCCGAAACCACTCTTACCGTGTAAGGAAAATCCTCTTCCGGCGGGAGCAAACTGAGCAATGACCGGCGCGCCAGGGCTCCGTGCCCGATCTCTCTGCGTCCCGGACTGCGTTCAGGTTTTGTTTCACCCGTGGCAAAACCAGGGAAATTGTAGTGCAGCAAAAACCGTTCCTTATATTCCCCTTCCAAATCATCCATTATCTGCATGTCGCCGGGCGTTCCCAGAGTCGCCGTAGCCAGCGCCTGCGTCTGTCCGCGCGTAAACACAGCCGAACCATGCGTTCTCGGCAATATTCCGGTCTCGCACGTAATCTGCCGGATTTCATCATATTTTCTGCCGTCCGTACGCACTTTGCCGCCGATAATCAGTTCACGCGCTTCCTGATAAAGGATGTGCTCGATCAATTCGCCGATGACAAGTTTCTGGTTCGGGAACTTTTCGTCCAGCGATGCCACCATCTCGCGCCGCATCTGCGAAATGGAATCTTCCCGCTTGGACTTTTCCGGTGTGCGCACTGACTCGCGTATCTTCGCGCGGCACATATCATCCACGGCCTTTACAAGCGCCTCGTCATGCTTCACCGGCACAAAAACAAACTTTTCTTTCTGCAGTGGCCCGGTAAATTTTGCCTGGTCTTCGCACTGCTTTGCAATTTCTTTTTGCGCCACTTCCATGGCTTCCACAATCTTTGCTTCCGGCAGTTCAGATGCTCCGCACTCAACCATCAGAATCCCGCCCTTGTTACCTGCCACAACCAAGTCCAGCGGACTCTCATCCTGCTGGGACAACGTCGGATTGATAACAAATTCACCGTTCAATATGCCCACGCGGACCGCGCCCACAGGCCCTGCAAAAGGAATATTCGACACGCTGAGCGCAAGCGACGCGCCGAGAATGCACGGAATATCAGTATCATTGTTCTGGTCGCAGGAAAGGACCACAGCAGTCACCTGCACAGCATTCTTAAAACCTTTGGGGAAAAGCGGACGCACGCACCTGTCCGTCAATCGCGAGGTGAGCACTTCCTTTTCGCGGGGACGCGTTTCGCGCTTAAAAAAACCGCCGGGTATCCGACCAGCGGCGTAAGTGCGCTCTCTATAATCTACAGTGAGTGGAAAGAAATCCTGTCCTTCTTTAACATCGGGTGAAAGAGTGGCGGCTACGAGGAGCACCGTGTCTCCTACTGAAACTATCACAGACCCTGCGGCCTGCTTGGCCAGATGTCCTGTCTCTACCTTTAGCGGCGTGGCGCCGAAACTGATTTGGCCCGTATGCGCTTTTCCTGAATTGTTTGCTGTCATGGTGGTAAATGCCTCCTGAACTTCGTCAGCGCGGATTATTCATTTTCTCTGCGCCTATAATGCTCCATGCTGTCTGCTTCAGACATACCACCACAAGGGATTTAGTCTGCCCACCGTTCGATGGGAAGACTACATCCATTGCAGAGAGCAAGTCCGAAAAAAACCGCTCCTACTTTCTCAGTTCCAGACGCTGTATGATCTTCTGATAACGCGGCTCGTCATTGCTCTTCAAATATCCGAGCAAACGGCGGCGGCGGCTGACCATCTTCAACAGTCCCAAACGTGATGCAAAATCTTTGGGGGACTTTTTCAAGTGCTCTGAGAGCATTTGAACCCGTTCGGTCAACAGCGCGATTTGAACAGATGCGCTGCCCACGTCCTTCGGGTTAAGCTTGAATTCGTCCACAACAGATTTTTTCTTTTCTTTAGTTACTGGCATAATGAGGTATTATATCATTTTTTCGCTGCGGCGCAAAATAGTTGCATGTTTGAAATACCGCCGCGCATCAGAAACATCCTGAGTTATCTGCCGGCGCAAGGCCTCGACACCTGAAAACTTCCGCTCGGCTCTCAGCTTTTCAAGCAGTTCCACTTTGATTTCCTTGTCATAAAGATTGCCTGAATAGTCCAACAAATGAGTTTCTACTGCCAGCCCTTCTTTGACCCGCCCCAGCGTCGGGCGGTATCCGATATTGCAGACCGCCGGATGCCGGGATTGCGGATGCCCGGTTATCTTCACTGTGCAGGCATACACACCGCGCGGCACGATTTTAAGTTGCGGCACGGAAATATTGGCTGTGGGAAATCCCAGTTGCGTTCCAATCTTCCGCTCTTTACGGACTTTACCGAGCAGAAAGTAGGGCGACCCCAGCAGTCTATTCGCTTCATGCAGTTTTCCTTCGTGCAAAGATTCGCGTATCCGTCCCGAAGACACCGGTCTGCCCCCGCGCATCAGAGGCGCGGCAATTTTCACTTTCACGCCCGCATCTTTCCCCATTGCGCGGAGCATTTCTGCATCTCCGCCGCGGTCTTTTCCAAACCTGAAATTGTATCCTGCGACCACAACTTTTGCTTTCAGAGTATTCAGCAGAAAATGCCGGAAAAATTCCTGCGCTGTCATTCCCGCAATCTCTTTACCGAACTCAAGCACAACTGCTTTTTGAATGCCGGCTAAGCGAAACATCAGCATTTTTTCATCGAGAGTGTTCAGCAGGTACGGACCTTTGACCGGCGCAAAGTAGAGGCGCGGCGGCAATGAAAATGTCAGCACAGCCGGTTCAGCTCCGATCTGCCTGGCGCGCCGTACTGCCAGCCCGATGATTTTGCGGTGACCGAGATGGACACCGTCGAACGTGCCGATACAGACTACGCTTGGTTTCATATTCCGGGTTCCGGACGCAACGAACAGGACATGAGTTCGTCCCGGCTCATGGCGCGCGCTTTTTCCCAGGCCAGACTTTCCCCCAGCGCAAAAGTACCGCTTTGTTCACGCACCAAATGTGACAGAGCAGCCGGCATCCCAAGCGATTCGCCGATGG
>CAYHWZ010000323.1:0-2914 GCA_964359975.1 uncultured Elusimicrobia bacterium
GCGGCATAGTTTGTGAAGCGTCCGCTGGTGAGGGAAGAACGTGTGCCTGCGCTGGCGTTGATTGTTTTTGTGATTGCGGCGATGCGGTCGAACTTGAATCTTGGAATCCGGCATTTTTTGCTGGTGTATCCTCTGATTGCGTTGTTTTGCGGCAGGGTTTTTATGGCGTGGGAATGGCGTGGATGGAAACTGGGCGCGCTGATTGTTGCCGGGGTATTGCAGGTGATTGGGGTGGTGCGGGCTGCTCCGGATTTTCTGCCGTATCTGAATCAGGCGGCAGGCGGCGGGCGGAACGCTCTGCATTATTTTTCCGACGGTGATTACGGTCAGGACCTGACTCTGCTGGGCAGATTCGCGCGCGAAAATCCCGGCGCGGAAATGGTGCTTTCTTACTTCGGAACAGCTGTGCCGGAATATTATGGGATCAACGCGCAGTATCTCATGCCTACGGGCGCGGTGAACCGTCCGTCAAGAATTAACAGTCCGAACCCGCCGCGCGAATTTCTGGCTGTGAGTTTGTCGCATCTGCAGGGACACATGGCGGGCGAAAGTTCGTTCGAGTGGCTGCGTGCGCGGCCGCCGGAAAAAATCTTCGGCGGGTCTATCTATGTTTTCGACATTACGCGTGACGCGGAATCACATGAGAAAATCGCGTCTCTTTACCGTCTGACAGGCGAAACGGAGAAAGCGGTGCGGCATGAGCGGCGGGCGGGAGTGTTGGGTCATTTGTCACAGTAGTATGTCACAGTAAGTCAGAGTATTTGGTCAAGTCCTCACAGTTAACTCATGGTAAAGTTCTTCCTGCTGCAGGACCATTTGATGGATGTCGAAGGAAATGTCTATGGATTGCTGGGCTTGATGGCTGAGCTGGGTCATCTGTTGGGGATTTTTCAGGAGTGTGATCGTTTGTGCGGACATTTCAGCCAGGGCGCCGGGCTTAAATAAAAATCCGTTTTGGCCATCGGAGACAATTTCACGGATGCCGTCCACTGCAAAGGCAATGACGGGCTTTCCAACGATGAGGGCTTCGACGCCGGCGCGGGGCAGGCCTTCCCATAACGATGTCAGGACAAAAATATCGGCGGTTTTCATGAGCGCGGGGATGTCTTTGCGCCAGCCGAGCAGTTTCAGATTTTCGCCGAGTTTCAGGTCGGATGCAAGCTGCTCGATTTGTGGGCGCAGGGCTCCGTCGCCTACCATCAGAAAAAATGTTTCCGGGACTTGGGCGCGCACGTTGGCCGCGAGCCGGACAAAGCTTAGCGGGTCTTTCTGTTTCTTGAACGGGCCGACGGTGAGAACGATTTTTGCCGATGGTGGGAGTTTCAGTTCGCTCCGCACGCGGGCGGTGTCGGTGTCTGCGGCGGATTTTTTTATTTTGGCGATGTCCACGCCGCTGCGGATGAGACGGTATTTTTCAGGTGTGCCGATACCGAGCGAGAGTCCTTCGGCAATATTCTCGCGGCTGACGGCGATGAGGCAATGCGAAATTTTGGCGCACCATTTTTCGAGGAAAACAAAGAGTTTGCGCACGGGGTATTTTTGATAGGGGTTGAACCCGAATCCGTGGATGGAATGGATGACCACGGGTGTGCCGGCGAGCCAGGCAGCGATGCGCCCGAGGATGCCGGCTTTCGATGAGTGTGTGTGCACGATGTCCGGTTTTTCCGCCTTAAGAATGCGGACGAGTTCGATGAGACAGGCGAGGTCTTTCCACGGGCGCACGGGGCGCACCATTGAGTTCACAAAGTAAAGTTTCAGGTCCGGAATTTGGCGCGCGTGGGCATCCTGGATGCCGCCGGGTCCGCAGATGAGCAGGACTTCGTGGCCGTTGCGGTTGAGATGTTCGACGGTGAATAGAGTGTTGCCCTGCGCGCCGCCGAGTTCGAGCATGGTGATGATATGCGCCACTTTGATTCTGGCCATGGGTAAATCATAGCAAAAATGGCAAATTGCCCGCAAAAAAAGTAAAATCGTTTTTATGTCCATTCTTTTTGTGGCTGGCCGGGCAGCTGACTATCTGCAGGACCTCACTTTTGCCGGGCTTTCCGAAACGCTTAAGAAAAATAATGTGAGTGATTTTCCGTATCACTGGCAGTATCACAGTGAGCGGAGATTTTTCTGGAGCCGAAAGAGCGAATATCCGCGGAACATGGGGTACGTGGCGGGCCGCGGGAAAACAGAGCCCATATTTTCCCTGAACGAGCTTGAAGAACAGTTGGCGCGAAGTGATTTCCGGTTAGCGGTACTGGGTTCGGCGAAACCGGATGCGCTGGACTATTTTTTGAAGATCGAGGACAAGGTCAAGTGCCCGTGGATTTTTATCGACGGAGGGGATTGGGCCGAAGTCGGAGGTGATTTCAAGCGCGAGGGCGGGGACGCGTGCTTGGAAAGGTTTCAAGCGCTTTGCCGCCGTCATCCGCCTGCGCTTATTTTCAAAAGGGAACTGCCGTTGGGTTCAAAGCTTGAAAATGTTTTCCCCCTGCAATTTTCGCTGAACGTGTCGCATGTGCGTGCGCTGGAACCTGCGGACAACAAAAAGTATCAGGTCACGTTCTGGGCGGTGGAATCGTCGGAAACGCGGCGCAGGGTTTTCAGTATTTTGAAAGGGCGGTACGACTGCGACGGGAACGGGACAGCATCGGGCCAAAAATTCCGGACTTATGCGCGGCGGGGCGGTTCATATTTTGAATCATTGAATCAGTCGGAAATTGCGCTCAGTTTCCGCGGCGAAGGGTTCGACACTTTACGGTTTTGGGAAATTCCTGCTGGCGGGGCACTGCTGGTTTCAGAAAAACCCGTGATTGAAATCCCGCATTTGTTCGCGGACAAACAGCAGGCGGTGTACTGCAAAAACGATCTTGCGGATTTGACTGAACTGCTGGACTATTATCTGGCGCATCCGCCGGAAACGCGC
>CAYHWZ010000324.1:0-2913 GCA_964359975.1 uncultured Elusimicrobia bacterium
TCGACGCCCGCCTCTATAACGGGGTCCGGCTGAGCCCCCATGAATTTAGCGGCGTTATCCAGAAGATTCTGAAATACCTCCAGCAGCCGCTGAGGGTCGCCGGAGATGATCGCCGTTTCAGCGCCGAACAGCGTAACCGTTTCGTCCATTACGCGCACCTTAACGCCGCGTTCGCTTATGCGCCCGGCTACAAGGGCCAGGGCTTCTTCGATCAACGCGCGCAGAGGCGTTTCAACATGCGCGCCGGGATTCCGCTCCACGCGGGAAAGGGCCAGCAGTTCCTCCAGCAGTTTTGACATCTTGTCCGCCGCCGTATTTATGAAGGAAAAATCTTTCGCTATGGCCGCGGAGTCCTGGTTGGGGATGTCCTGCTCTTCCAGGTAGCCGATAAAAGTTTTTATCGTCACCAGAGGGCTTTTAAGGTCGTGCGAGACGGCGTAGGCGAACCGGGACAGTTCCTCGTTTCTTTCCTGCAGTTCCATTTCCCTCTGTTTGCGCAAAGTTATATCCAGCCCCTGCGCCATAGCGGCTGCCGGCGTTTTGCCGTCTTCCTCAAATATGGTGGCCGTGTTCCACAGCACCGTGCGCAGCGAACCGTCCCGGTGCAGGATCTCCAGTTCCAGCGCATCCCAGCGCTTGCCGGAAAACGTCCGGCGGAGGTGCTCCATGTACTCAGGCAGATGCTCCCGGGAAAAAATTATTTTCACGGATTTACCCGCTACCTCTTCAAATCCGCGGCCCAGCAGGGTTTCAAAAGCGCGGTTAAGGCGGATTATTCTGAATTGCGGATCCCAGACGATGAGGGGGGCATTCGCGCAGGCGAGCATGTTCTCCAGGTGCGCGTTGCTTTTCCGCAGCGCCTCCTCCGCCCGCCCGGCGGGCGTCTGCCCGGGGACAGCGGGAACTTCGGCGGGTTCATCCAGCCCTTGTTGTTTGTCGGTCATAATTGAGCCGGCGGCCCGCTCAGCGGCGGCCTGGGAACGGCGCTCCAGGCGCTTGCGACGCGCCCGGAGCCGGTACGCCCCCCTCCCCTTCCAAAAGATCTTCTCTACTTCAGCGGGCGAGGTTCACGCGCCGCATATACTAATTAATGTAATTATAGCAGGTTATACAATTAAATGCAAGGGGATATTGCGGACCGCATACGGTTGGACAGGGGGGAAATGTTTTCAATGAGCCGGCGTGCTACACCGCGCCGGCGGAAACGCGCTTTAACTCCCTGAGTATTTTCCAGCACGGCCCGTGGCGGCCGGAACTTCGGCGAGTTCCGTTCGTCTTCCACTGAGCCAGGCTTATCTTCCGCACAGGGTCAGGGCCCGATAAAATGCGCGGCGTAGAAATACGGCATCCGCGTCACCGCCGGCTCAAAACGCAGATTCTCGCGGAGTCCGCAGACCGCAAACTTCTGATAGGTGAATATGCTCAGCGCGTTGTCATAGATGTATTTGTCTATGGCTTGGGCCTTTTCCAGAAAGAGTTTGTCATCAACAGTGGAAGCAACGTCTTCCAGCTTGGCGTCAAAGCCGGGAAAGCCGCTGAGCGAATACGGCGATTTGGAATGAAGCGCGATGGACTGCACAAAATAGGAGTGGACCATCGGGTCCACACAATCTCCTACGCCCATGTCATATTTTCCACTGGCAAATTCTCCAATTATGGCGGCGTCCGGGGCCACTGTTATATCCAGGTTCACCCCAAGCTTCTTGAATTGGGCAGCTATGATTTTTGTAGTTCTTTCCATAGACGGTTTGGCTAACATTTTGAGCGTGAAGCCGCCGGGATATCCCGCTTTGCCGAGGAGCTGCCTGGCTTTCTTCAAGTCAAATTCATAAGGGCGGAGGGATGGATTGTGCCCTGCTTCTCCGGGCATGCTGAATGTCGCGATAGGCCTGCCGTTGCCGAGCAGGTCGTAGCTGATGAGAGCGCGTTTGTCCAGGGCATAGTTCAATGCCTTGCGCACATCAAGGTTATTCAAAGGCCCTGAGGACATTTTTAGGACAAAGGTGCCGGCGCAAAATGCGGGCTTTTTCATCACGGTGAAGCCGGGGCGCTTGACGACAGTCAGGATCTGGTCGCCGGGCAGGTCCGTCAATAAATGAATCTTGCCGGAAAAAAGAGCGTCCAGTTGGTCTTTTTGCGGAATGAACTTGAAAATCAGTTCATTGACCCTGGGATAGCCTTTCATCCAATAATTTGGATTTGCCGGGAGCGCAATCTCCCTGCCCTTTTCCCATTTTTTGAACATAAAGGCGCCCGTGCCTATGGGATTTTCTGCAAAAAACGAGTCCCCTTTTTCCTTTATATAGCGCGGCGGCAAAATCAAAACAAGCGCGGCCAGGCGGTTGAGCAGAAGCGCGTCAGGGAACCTGGTCACGATGTCTACGGCGTTGTCATCAACGATTTCGGCATGGCTGATGGAGGCGATGAATGCCCTGCCCGGAAAACCCGTCTTAGGGGCAAGAAGCCTTTCTATCGTGAACTTGACCGCTTCGGCATTAAAGGGTTCCCCGTTGTGAAAAGTCACCCCCTGGCGCAGTTTGAAACGCATGCGGGTGGGATCAATTCTGTTCCAGGAGACAGCCAGCGCCGGCTCCATTTGGCCCTCGGGATTGAATCGGAGGAGCCCGTCGAAAATCTGCTGGCAGATGGTGTGGTTCTTTTCTGAGAACTCCTTGCCAGGGTCAAGGGTCATGGGGTCGGCGACATCGTCGCAAACCATGAGTTTGTCGTTCGCCCCAATGGCCATGACAGGCAAAAGGAGCGTCGCGCAAAAGAAAAACGAAACCCGTTTTCTCACAATTCCCCCTGGAAACGGTGGATCAACCTAAGGAGGAAGCTTTCCTCTTCTTTTGCGCTACCCGCTTTAATCTAAACTTTAGCTTTCCGTTTAAACACAATCTCGGCGTCGGGATT
>CAYHWZ010000325.1:0-2912 GCA_964359975.1 uncultured Elusimicrobia bacterium
GCTTATGTGGACTCAAATCTTTTTGTCTTGACTTCATATACAGAAAATTTTGGAGCGAATCACGCTTTGGGGCGCTTTGTTTATCGTAATCATCGCCATTCTGCCGGACATTTTGAGACAGAAAATGAACGCGCCGTTCTTTTTCGGCGGCACAGCATTGCTGATTGCCGTCGGTGTGGCGTTGGACACCATCGGACAGATTGAGTCACACCTCATCATGCGGCATTACGAAGGATTCATGAAAGACAATCGCGTGAAAGGGCGTTGGTTCAACGTGCGATGAAGTCCGGCGAACGCGTCATGACAAAATATCTCATAATGTTCGGACCTCCGGGTTCAGGTAAAGGCACACAGGCGTCGCGGCTCGCGGCGGAAACAGGGATGTCGCATATTTCCACAGGCGAAATTTTGCGGGAAGCAGTGAAAAATAACACTCCGCTCGGTATGCAGGCGCAGAAATTTTTGACCAGCGGACAGTTAGTGCCCGACGAACTGGTCGTAGCCATTGTTGAAGAACGGCTTAAAAAAAACAGCGGACAGGGAGTGCTTTTGGACGGATTTCCGCGGACCGTGCCGCAAGCCAAATCGTTGGACAGCTTTTTGGAACAGCGCGGAGAATCGTTGATGGGAATACTCATCGAGCTTTCCGAGGCGGACTGCATCCAGCGTCTGTCCGAGAGAAAGACCTGTCCCAAGTGCGGACTGACTTACAATGCCGTGACTCATCCGCCCAAAAAAGTGGATATCTGCGACAAGTGTCAGGTGGAACTTGTCCTGCGCGAAGACGATAAACCCGAAACAGTCAAGAAAAGACTGGAAGTTTACAGAAAACTGACCGAACCGCTTGCTGCATACTATGACCAGAGCGGACGGCTCAAGAGAGTTCAGGGGTCAGCAGCTCCGGAATTAGTTTTTAAATCTCTTAAAAATTTGCTATAATAACTAATTCGCGCCCCAACCTTACAAGGGGTAGGGGCGGGGGAGCGGCTTTACATAAATTGCAGACGGTAGAATTGAAGAGCGAGAAAGAAATCGAGGCATTGAGAGTTTCGGGCCGTCTGGCAGCGGATCTTTTGAAAGCAGTATGCGGACAGGCAAAAGCGGGTATTACCACCGACGATTTGGATCAGTTCGCTTCACGCTGGATCAAGGAACACGGCGCAAAGGCCGCCTTTCTTAATTACCGGGGATTTCCCAAGACCATCTGCGTTTCCATCAACGAAGAGGTTGTGCACGGTATACCTGGTCCCAGAAAGATCAAGGACGGAGATATAGTCGGAATCGATGTGGGTCTTTTTTATGACGGGTGGTGCGGCGATACAGCCAAGACTATACCGATAGGGAAAATCAGCAGTCACGCGAAACGGCTGTTGGAAATTTCCGAGCAGTCGCTGGAAGAGTCCATCAAGGAATCTGTGCCCGGCAACCGGATAGGCGACATTGCCAACGGGATGCAAAGAGTGTCCGAAGCAGGCGGCTACAATGTGGTGCGCAGTTACGGCGGACACGGGATTGGGAGGCAGATGCATGAAGATCCGCATGTGCCTTGTTTGGGAAAGCCCGGTACGGGACTCCGGTTATCGCCAGGTTTGGCGTTAGCTCTGGAAGTGATGGTCAATGCAGGCGGCTATGAGGTGGACCATCTTTCTGACGGATGGACAGTGGTGACTCAGGACCGGTCGTTGTCAGCGCATTTTGAGCATATGGTGGCAGTTACAGATAAGGGGCCGGAAGTTTTGACACGATGGCAGTAGCAAAAGGAGTTATGGCAAAAGAAGAAAAGATTGAAGTCGACGGTAAAGTGCTGGAGGCATTGCCCAACGCGATGTTCCGTGTCGAAATCGAAGGCGGACATGTGGTGCTGGCGCACATATCCGGAAAAATGAGAATGAACTACATCCGCATACTGACCGGAGATAAAGTGAAAGTGGAACTTTCGCCGTACGACCTGACCCGGGGCAGAATCATTTACAGAGGAGACAAGAAAGTATGAAGGTGAGAGCGTCCGTAAAACCGATTTGCGACAAGTGCCGCATCATCCGCCGGAAACGAGTGGTCCGGGTCATCTGCAAGGATCCCCGCCACAAACAACGTCAGGGATAGAGGAATATTTATGGCCAGAATAGCGGGATTGGAATTACCCAAAAATAAACGGATTGAAATCGGATTGGGATACATTTACGGAATCGGGCGTCCGTTGGCGCTCAAGATTTTGAATGCGACCGGGGTGCAGTCCGGAACACGTATCCGGGATTTGACCGACGCGGATACCAATAAACTCAACACCTATATTGCGCAAAATTTGAAAGTAGAGGGCGACCTTCGCCGTGATGTTCAGCAGAATATCCGGCGCTTGATCGAGGTCGGGTCTTACCGCGGTTTGCGTCACCGCCGGAACCTTCCGGTGCGGGGACAGCGGACCAAGACCAATGCACGCACACGTCGGGGCAAGAGAAAGACTGTGGGCGCAGCAAAGGCCGAGCCGAAAAAAGCAGCAGCTCCGGCAGGGGACAGCAAGTAACTTTTTAGGAGATAAATATTATGGCAGATATCAAGAAACCAGCAGCCGGTTCAGCGCCGGCCCGTACCGTCAAAAAGAAAAAGATCTGGAAAAATATCGGGCTTGCCAAAGTCCATATCCAGTCTTCATTCAATAACACGATTATCAATATTACGGATGAACGGGGCAACTGCATTGTGTGGTCGTCTTCGGGGTCGTGCGGATTTAAGGGAACAAAGAAAGGGACTCCGTTTGCAGCGTCGGTGGCTGCGGACATGGCGGCTAAAAGAGCGCTTGAAGCCGGAGTTAAACAGGTGCAGGTGCAGGTGAGCGGGCCGGGGTCGGGAAGAGAAACCGCCATCCGTGCTTTGCAGTCAGCCGGGTTGGTGGTGGTGTCCATACGGGACGTTAC
>CAYHWZ010000326.1:0-2907 GCA_964359975.1 uncultured Elusimicrobia bacterium
CCCCAAATCTTCCGCGGACTTTTGCAGAGATTCGGCCAGATAAAAAAGGTACGCTGGTCCCGAACCGGACACCGCGGTCACAGCATGGAACGCTTTTTCCGGCAACGAAACCGCTTCGCCTACCGATGAGAAAAACTTCATGGCAAACCGCAGATGATGTTCCCGCGCGTACCGGCCTTTGGTCACTGCTGTCATGCCGCACTGCACCAGGGCCGGAGTGTTGGGCATGGTCCGAATCACAGGCACGGCACCGGACAACATTTTTTCCAGCGAAGCCGTTGACACGCCTGCGGCGATAGAAATCAGACACTGTTTCGGCGTAACGCACCGGCTGATTTCAGCCATTAACTCTTTCATCTGCTGCGGCTTTACACAAAGAAAAATGTATTGGGCCTTGTCCACAGCTTCACGCACAGAATTTGCCGCGCGTACCGGACACTTGGACTTGATTGCCAGGGCTTTTGCACGGTCCACGTCGTAAACACTGATATCCCGCGCAGACACGGTTCCGGCCGACACACCTGCCTGAATCAAAGCGCCGCCCATATTTCCCGCGCCCAAAAATGCTGCTCTAATTTTAGCCAAATCGTGTTACGCGGCGCGGGCGTACTGGCGCGGCCCGAAAATCAAAGTCCCGACCCGGACCATATTGGCGCCCTCTTCGATTGCCGTCTCAAAATCGCCGGACATACCCATGGACAGTATGGGACTTTCCGCTGATTTTGCGCCTGTAAAATGCTGTTCAAAAAACTTGCGCGCCTGCGCGAAATACGGACGCTGAAGTTCGCTCTGTTCCAGATACGGAGCAATTGCCATCAGACCCCGTACACGCACATTTTTCAAAGAACTGCAAAATTCGAGGAACGGTTCCAGTTGGTCCGGCGCCATACCTGACTTGGACGGTTCGTCTGAAATCTTCACCTGTGCCAGACAATCCAAAACTTTTCCAAGTTCCCCTCCCCGGCGGTCGAGCGACTGAGCCAGCCGTTCGGAATCCACCGACTGCACGCAATTGAAAATTTCCGATGCACGGTTCACTTTATTTCTCTGCAGATGACCGATCAAATGCCACTGGAGGAGCGGACACTGTGCATGCACGGCCTGAAATTTGTCGAGGGATTCCTGCACTTTGTTTTCCCCGATGATCTTAACGCCGCAACGGACCGCTTCCGCGATTTGTTCCGCGGGCACACCTTTTGTCACTGCTACCAGCTGAATTTGCTCTTTTTTTCTTCCTGACCGTTGACAGGCCTTACTGATCTTTTCCCACACATTCTCAAGATTGGACTGAATCATGACCGAGCCTCAGCGAGGAAATGGTTGTACCCGGTCGTTATTAGTGAAAACCATAGGAACTTGTTATTATATCAATTTTTTGACGAAAAAGGAAGCCCCCGACCCTCTAAAGAGAGCCGGGGGCTTTACCCGCTTTTCAGCGGATTCTTCTTTACTTAATCAATACTCCGGTTGCGGCATGGCCGGCATTTTCTCTTTTCTCTCCGGGATGTCCGTGATGAGGACTTCCGTGGTGAGCAGGAGACTGGCCACTGACGCGGCGTTCTGCAGGGCAGAACGGGTCACTTTGGTCGGGTCAACGATACCGGCCTTGATGAGGTCGGTGAACTCGCCGTTGTCCGCGTTGTATCCGAAGTTGGGCGAATTGCCGTTCCGGACTTTGTCAACCACGAGGGAAGCTTCCATTCCTGCATTTTCCGCAATGACGCGGATGGGATCTTCCAACGCTTTTTTGACAATGTTGATGCCGGTCTGCTCGTCAACATCTTCGGACTTCAGTTTGGTCAGGACTTCGCTGGCGTGCAAAAGCGCGACTCCGCCACCGACCACAATGCCTTCCTCAACGCCTGCGCGGGTAGCGTGCATGGCGTCTTCCACTTTGAATTTCTTGGACTTCATTTCCGTCTCGGTCGCGGCGCCGACTTCGATGACCGCTACACCGCCGGAAAGTTTCGCGAGCCGTTCCTGGAGTTTTTCCTTGTCATAGTCCGAGGTGGTCTCATCGATCTGGCGGCGAATCTGACCGATACGCGCGTCAATATCTTTCTTCTTGCCGTTGCCGCCGACGATGGTGGTGTTTTCCTTGTCCACCACGACTCTCTTGGCTTTGCCGAGCATGTCCATGCCGGCTTTTTCCAATTTTATGCCGAGCTCTTCGGAGATGGTCTGACCGCCGGTAATAGTGGCGATGTCCTGGAGCATATCCTTTCTGCGGTCGCCGAATCCGGGCGCTTTGACTGCGGCGCAACGGAGACGTCCCTGCAGACGGTTCACTACGAGAGTGGCGAGCGCTTCGCCTTCCACTTCCTCAGCAATGATGAGGAACGGTTTGCCGGTTTCCGCGATTTTCTGCAGAAGGGGCAGAAGGTCGGGCATAGCCGAGACTTTCTTGTCCGTGATGATGATGTAGGCGTCTTCGAGCACAGCTTCCATTCTTTCCGCGTCCGTCACAAAGTACGGTGAAACGTATCCGCGGTCGAACTGCATGCCTTCGACGACTTCGAGGGTGGTTTCCGCGGTTTTGCCTTCTTCCACGGTGATCACGCCGTCTTTGCCTACCTTGAGAATGGCGTCCGCAATCAGTTCGCCGATGACTTTGTCATTGGCTGAAATGGTCGCTATCTGCGCGATCTCTTCTTTGGCTTTATCTTTAGCGTCAATGTTGATTTTCTTGGACACGCGCTGGAGTTCTTTCACCACGGCTTCCACTGCCTTGTCAATGCCGCGCTTGATGTGCATGGCATTGGCGCCTGCGGTGATGTTGCGGTACCCTTCGGCAACGATGGCCTGGGCCAGCACGCACGCGGTGGTGGTACCGTCGCCGGCAACGTCGTTGGTCTTGGACGCGACTTCTCTGACGAGCTGAGCGCCCATATTTTCGAACGGGTCCTC
>CAYHWZ010000327.1:0-2890 GCA_964359975.1 uncultured Elusimicrobia bacterium
GCCGGCATTGTGTCCGCCCATACCGTCGCAAACGGTAAAGTGCGAGATTTCCTCGTCCACTCTAAAGTTGTCCTCGTTGTTGGTGCGCACGCGGCCTACGTCGGTCTTGCCAAAAATCTGCAGTTTCATAATGGTCTCATCCTCCCGTTGCCGGTCCTGCGGATACTGCTCCGCCGATAGCAGCGAGACAGTTCTTGAGATCTGCGGCCATCTCGCCCCCGCGCTGATATCTTTTGTCCGAATTTTTTTCCAATGCTTTGTTGATGGCTTCAACCGCGCAGGGGGGGATTTCCGGCCTTACGGTACGCGGGTCCGGGTGCGGGTCATTGGCAATTTGGAATAATAGTGTGCCGATTGCGTCGCCGCCCTTGAAAGGTTTTTCGCCTGTGAGCAGTTCGTATAAAGTCACTCCGAGCGAAAACAGGTCGCTCCGCCCGTCCACTCGTTTGCCTGCAATCTGTTCCGGGCTCATGTACGACGGGGTCCCCATTACCGTGCCGGTCGCGGTCTTTGAGGTGCCTTGAATCCGCGCAATACCGAAATCCGCCACCCTCACAGTCCCGTCTTTAAGAAGCATGATGTTGGCCGGCTTGATATCGCGGTGAAATACCCCTTCCTGATGAGCGTAGTCGAGCGCGTCCGCCACTTTGGCAATGTAGTCCAGTACCTGCGGTATGGGCATGAGAGTTTCTTTGGTGCTCCACTTTTTAAAGTCGTCGCCCTCCATGAGTTCCATGGCAATATAGGCCATGTCCTGGTCGTCGCCGGCGTCAAAGATGCGCACGATGTTCGGATGCGAAAGTTTGCCTGCAGATTCCGCCTCGCGGAAAAATCTTTCCTTCAAGTCTTTAAGTGTCTTTTCGTCCACTTCGTCATCGAACATCATGGTTTTGATGGCCACGGTGCGGTTGATTTTGGGATCCTTGCCAAGATAGACCACGCCCATGGCTCCGCGCCCCAACTCTTTTATGATCTCATACCGTCCGAGCGTGGGTTTCGCGGATGCGCTGTCAATCATCACAGTCCCGCCGCCGTCTTTCGATCCTTTGCCGCCAAGCGCGCCGCCGAACACCATTCCGTCCGCGGCTTTCTTGAGCATGTCAATCTTGCTTTCAATGTCTTTGAATTTCGGGTCGGTCTTACCGATGAATTCATACACGGCCGCAGCTTTGTTGAACTGCCGTTTTCTCTCGAAATCCAGCCCCAGATTGTAGAGCGAATCTTTCATCCCGTCGTCCACCGGACACTTGCGGAACTTTTCAAAAGCCAAATCCAGCTGTCCCTGTCCCTGGAACGAAAGTCCCAGCATTTTGTTTGTCTCGATTTCGCTTTGTTCCAGTTCCGCTTCTTTCTTTTCCGACAGGAAAAATTTCTTCAGTGTAATGGCTGTATAACCCAATATAAGGAGGAAAAACGCATAGAAAAGTTTTATCCAAAATCCGTCTTTGGCGAATGTGTACGTAGCCGGCGCAATCAACAGAATGGCCAGCACCAGCGACAATGCGAATCCGGTTCCGGCTTTTACCCTCGGCAGAACCAGCATGATGAACAGTCCCACAAATATCAGACTGCCCAGTTCCGCCCATTCCGTCCAGCTTGGACGTACGATGAAATTCCTGTGCAGGATGTTCTGGATGACTTGTGCGAAATATTCAATGGGCTGGAGACTGTTCGACCCCAGCGGCGTGCTGAACGGGTTGCCGAACCCGCTCGCAGTGAATCCAATCAGCACAATCTTGTCCTTGAAAACTTCCGGGTTGTCCTTGCCTTTCATAATGTCCGAAACCGAGTAATATTTGAATGATGTGCCGGGTTCGAGATAGGAAATCGCCATCCGGTTCTTGTCGTCGAGCGGGATAAAAGTTTTGCCGATTTGAATGCTGCTGCCCCATCGGACCTTAACGTCAGCCGGTTCCACTCCCAGATACGCGCGCACTGCCTGCAAAGAGAACGACGGGAAATAACGTCCCATGAACTTGGTCACAGGTATCTCGCGCCTTAAAATACCGTCGGAATCCGGTTCCACCGAAACATTTCCAGCGCCTTTGCTCAATGAAGCAAAATCTTCCAGCGGCAGTCCCGCACCCGTGGCTTCCGGCGGGAAAAAAATATTCTCTTCATTCTTATTTTCAATGGATTTCAGTTCGCTCAATGTGAATGCTGCGGGCATCTGATCGTCAGGGATGGTCTCCTCCGTCGGTGTGCCTGAATAATCGAACGAAAGCGCCATCATCACTTTGCCCGAGGTTTCCAGCGATTGTCTTAACCGTGCGTCATTGTCAAGCCGTACCTCTGCGCTGGAAAGTTCCGCAAGAAAAGTGTAATCCTTCGGTTCCTTGATTTTTTTCTGCAGGACCAGCGGCGCGTATATGCTCTGCAGGTTGATGATCTCTTTCAGCCCCTGATTCTCGTCGGGCTCGGAAAAAAGTATGCTGAGCGCGATCACTTTCGGCTGACCTTCGGAAATCTTGTCAATTAGCGCGGCAATATGTGCTCTGGGCCAGGGCCATTTGCCCAGGTCCGAATCCGCCAGCGAGTTCTCGTCTATCGCTACAATGGACACTTCGTCGCCTTTGCGCGCGGCAATGGGCTCCTTGCGCAGTTTTGCCCGCCCGTCGTAAAACATCAGTTCCATCCGCTCAAAGAACGGAACTTTCATGTAAAAACATCCGACTACCAGGAGCGTCAAAAGCGTGCCGATGGTATAGTCGGAAAAAAGTATATTTTTCTTCATAGTCTTAATCCCATAATATAACAGATAGACTGTATTTTATCAAGTGCTTTGTTATCCGGGATGAGCGTCAGCCGTATGCTTGACAGATTGTGGTATAACAGTTATACTAAAGCGTGCCCAAATTTGAATTCAACCTCGATAAAAGCCGGGCCAACA
>CAYHWZ010000328.1:0-2870 GCA_964359975.1 uncultured Elusimicrobia bacterium
GCTCCGGCGCGCTGTGCGGCTGTAAGAAGCGGCGTGGTCCGTGCGTAGACTGCGTCGAATACAAAGTGGTTTCCGGTCAGTAGTTTTTCCAGACTGACTCCGAGCGAATCCGAGTCTATGCCAGTGGGTGTGGCGTTGAGCAGCAAATCCGACGCGCGGATGGAGTCGGTGAAATTGCCGCGGTTGAGTTCCTGTGCGAGTATGATGGCCTGAGGAGCAAACTGTTTCAGATACGAGACCAGTTCCTGCGCGCGGGCAAGCGTCCTGTTCATAATGATAATTTGTTTGATGCCGGATTCCAGAAGGGCCACGCACATTGCATGAGCAGTGCCGCCGGCTCCGAGAATAAGCGCGGATTTGCCGTGCGGGTTGATGTGTCCGTCTTCTTTAATCGAGGTGAGGAATCCTGTGGCGTCCGTATTGTGTCCGATGAGCTTGCCGCGTTGATTGAGCACAGTGTTCACTGCGCCGATGGTGCCGGCAAGCAGAGAAACCTCGTCCATGAACGGCAGAATGGCCTGCTTGTGCGGGATGGTCACATTCACGCCGCGGATGTTCAGCACGCGGAGCGATTCCACTGCGTTTTTCAGCTGGTGCGGTTTTACAATAAAAGGGACATAGACAAAATCCAGACCGAGCCGCGCGAACGCGCTGTTGTGCATTTTGGGGGAAAGAGTGTAGACGAGCGGATCTCCGAAAATACCGACAATCTGTGTGGTGCCTTTGACCGTGAAAACCGGAGCGGACGTGTCCGCGATCATTTCCCGCTCACTGTAAGGCCGCTCACGCGGAACGTGGGACTGCCCGTTGCTCCGAAAAATGTAAGGTCCGTGCCCACAGCGTCGATTTTCTTGAGCAGGTCGAGGATGTTGCCTGCCAGCGTGACGCTGCGCACGCCGGACTTGAACTCGCCGTTTTCCAGTTTCGCCCCGATGACTCCGACTGAAAAGTCCCCGGAAATGGGGTCCGCCATGTGGAGTCCCATCACTTCGTAGAGGTAAAGTCCGCGCGTGTCTTTAAGAATCTGTTCGCGCGGAGTTTTTCCGGCGCAGAGATAAAAATTGGATGTGCCCGGACCGGGGGAACTCTTGAACCCGGCGCGGCTGGCGTTGCCGGTGGAACGGGTACGGTCTTTAAGCGCGGTGTAGGTGTCGTAAAGATAATTCTTCAGCTGTCCTGCCTCAATCACCGGTGTGCGCTGTGTGGGTACGCCCTCGTCGTCCACGGGCGATGTGCCGAGCCCTTTTTTCAGAGTGCCGTCGTCCACGATGGAAACCAGTCCGGATGATACGCTCTGCCCGATCTTTCCGGCGAGAAAAGATTTTCCCTTTTGCACGGAATCTGCGCACACCGCGCCGGACACGAGCGACAAAAATTCGCATGCTACCGACGGGTCGAATACCACGGGTGTTTCGCCCGACGGAATGGGCTGTCCTCCGAGCAGGGCAATGGACCGTCTGGCGGATTGGTCGAAAATGGAATCCCAGTCGAGTTCGTTCCGGAAAATGCGCGACAAACCGTACCCGCCTTCCTGCCTTTCGCCGTCCTTTTCCACCAGGCACGAAACTCCGAGCGAACAGTGTGTGCCGTCGTAGGCGGTCTCAATCCCGCAGGAATTTATTATTGCGGTTTCGCCCATTCCCTCGCTGTATCCGGCTCTCAGCACAGACTTCAGCAAAGGATACTGTTTAAGCAGAAGAGCTTCTTTTGATTTCAGGCGTTCCTGCAACGATGTGACTGTTTCGGAAAAAACAGATTTATCGAAAAATGAACCATCCGCCGTCATTGACGGAGAAAGCGGTCCTGCCGGAATCCGGCGGAACTCGTCCTGTTCCAGTTTTTGCGCGGATTCGAGCGCTTTCTGCGCGGTCTGTTCAATGCTGTCCTTTGTCAAACGCGTGCTGAAAGCAAATCCCTGCCTTCCTGCCCCGTTTTTTTCTTTCAGGATAACACGGATACCGGCTCCGCCGCCTTCAGCTTGCGAAACCTGCTCGCATTTTTGTTCGGACCAAAGCACGCTCCTGCCGCGCCCCTGCGAAGCGTAAATTTCCAGTTCTGCATTATTCGGGATTTTTGATTTTGCCCAGCCGAAAGTTTCGCGGGCGGTCTGCAGGATGTTCATGGACCGGTCGCCGGCAACTTTTGCCGTTCGATCAGTTTTTTCATCTGTTCCGCTTCCGGCGCGGTAGCATTGGACGCCTGGGCCTTTTTCCAGGTTTCGTCGGCGTCCGCTGTATCGTTCAGCAAGTATTGTGCTGCGCTGAGCTGGTAAAGCGCCTCGGCGTTGGTTGGGTCTTTGTAAAGCACGCGGCTGCAGAGATTTTTGGCCTGGACATATTCGCGTGAATTGAGATGCTGGAGCGACTGGTAAAGCAGACGGTCTGCGGACACGAACGGTTCCGTTATGCGTGAAGGGCTGTACTGTGCGCGGTAATATGCCCAGTACAGTATCACGAACGACATCAGCACGAAAACCGCGCCCTTTTTGCGTCGGTCCATCACCGGCACATCATCGTTGAAAACGCGTTCGCGCGCGAACTTGTTGAAACGCAGTATCCACGAGGGTTTGTAAAAAAATATCAGACCCACTGTCATGAAAACCGCTGAGAAAAAAAGTAAGATTGGGTTCAAAGGAATTTTTCCGCCAAGTTTTTTCTGTCCCCCTGTATGGTCATAAATATACTAAATCCTGCCGGTCAGAGCAAGGGCTTTGTTCACCATGGATGACACCGGGAACTGTGCCAGCTTTTGCGCTGTTGTCCAGACGCGCGTGCGGGTCTGCGGGAGTGCGGCGCGGGCCCGGCCTTCGACCACGCGCACATTGAACTGGTGGTGAGTGATACGATGCGCAAAATCTCCTGCAATGCGGT
>CAYHWZ010000329.1:0-294 GCA_964359975.1 uncultured Elusimicrobia bacterium
TGGAGGTGCTGGACCCGGCGCTTGCGTCTCTTGCTCCTGCCTGCAATCCGTAGGACGCATTCGGTGAAAGGCCGGTAATGACCAAAACTGTGCTCGCCCCCGAAACTGTGGAGACCGATGAAAGCTGAGTCCCGAAGAATCCGTCTGTTCCGGTGGAAACCATCAATGCTGTGCCGACAGGGTTTGAGTTTTGTCCGAGCGTGATTGAAACAGACGTGGTGTAAACTCTGTAATCCGTCACAGTGGGGACTGCGGCCAATGTATAGGTGGTCACCGTCACCACAGCAGACTTGG
>CAYHWZ010000329.1:304-2851 GCA_964359975.1 uncultured Elusimicrobia bacterium
CCCGACGGTAGAATCGCGCGCGCCCGCCTGGAATCCGTACGCTGTGTTCGGTGTGAGTCCGCTGAGTGTGAGAGTGGTCTGCGTGCCGGTCACCGTCCCGTTCACCAGAGACGACACTCCGAAATGTCCGGCTGTGCCTGTGGAAACTGTCAGCGCGGTTCCCGTCGGGTTGTTATTTGCGTTCAGCACGACGGAAATGGAAGTTGTGTAAACCTGGAATGCTGCCGGTACAGGCGGGAGAGCCAACGTCACTGTGGACGCGACCAATACCGACGGGCTGCTGCTCGCGCCCGACGCTCTTGCGTAAATTGTGTAGTTACTGTTCGGTGTCAAACCGGAAATCAGCAGACTCGTGTTGCCTGCGCCCAGCACACCGGTCGAACTCGCGCTGGACTCAAACGAGCCGGTAGTGACCGAAACCTGAGTGCCCACCGGATTGCCGTTTGCGCTCAGCGTCGCAGAAACAGATGTAGCAAACACCGCAAAACTTACCAGTGTCGGCGATGCAGGAGTTGTGGACGTAGACGCGCTGGCCGTGTAAGATGATGAAGTGTTGTTCACACTTTCCGCTTTTACTCTGAATGCAATCGTCCAGTTGGACGGAGTTGCCGACGATATATAGAGCAAAGTGGTCGTGGCGTCCGTCAACGTCAAACCGCTGGAAGTGAAATCTGCCGATGTGGCGAACTGCACGCGGTAAACCGTACTGCCCGTGTTGCCGTTCGCTGTCCACCGCGCAGTCACGCTGCTCATACCCACGTCGCTGACGCTGAAGTTCGGAGTGTTCAATCCCGGCGCTGATGGCAACGTTGCAGTGGCGGCGGAAGCTGCATAAGAAGATGGTGTGCCGTTCGCATTCTCCGCACGCACTCTGAATGCCAGCGTCCAGTTGGACAATGTGACCGACGATACTGCAAGCGAAACTGTTGTGGTTTCCGTCAACGTCACACCGCTGGAACTGAAATCTGCTGAAGTAGCGAACTGCACGCGGTAAGTCGTGCCGCCTGCGTTGCCATTTGCAGTCCACCGGGCTGTTGCACTGCTGGAGCCCACATCACCCGCACCGAAATTCGGTGTCGCAAGTCCCGGCGCAACAGGGAACGTGACAGTCGCCGCGCTGACTGCATACGACGACAATATCGAACCTTCCGCTCTCACTCGGAATGCCACTGTCCAGTTCGACGGCACGCTCGACGAAATCACAAGCGCGGTCGTTGTGATTTCCACCAATGTCACTCCGCCGGAACTGAAATCCGTCGACGTGGCGAACTGCACGCGGTAAGTTGTTCCGTCGGCGTTCCCGTTTGCGTTCCACCGCACGGTCACACTGCTTGTACCGACGTCGCTAGCGGCAAAGTTGGGGGTGTTCAGCGACGGTCCGGCCGGTAATGTGTTTGTCGCGGCGCTTGCTGAATAGGATGAAGCCAACCCGTTCGCATTCTCCCCCCTCACTCGGAATGCGACGGTCCAGTTTGATGAAACAGCAGAAGACACATACAGCGCAGTAGTGGTCAACGAAGTCAAAGTCACGCCGCTTGAAGTGAAGTCCGCGGAAGTGGCGAACTGTACACGGTAGATAATATCGCCGCCGTTCCCGTTCGCATTCCACCGCGCAGTCACACTGCTCACACCAACATCACCGACCGCAAAATTCGGAGTGTTCAGCGATGGTGCGGCGGGCAGAGATGCTGTGGCAATTGCTGTATTGTATGTGGTTTCAAGTCCATTGAAGTTCACGGCTTTCACGCGCACATAGTAACTCGTTCCCGAAGTCAGTCCCTCGGTGGTGACCGAAGTCTGGTAAATCGTGCTGGACGTGTACACACCAAATCCTGTATCGGTAGAAGTCTCCGCAACATACTGCGTGCCGTTCGGGTTGCCGCCCGACTGCCAGCTGAACGTGATGGAAGTGAGGTTCACCGACGCGGCTGAAATCGTGCCAGGCGCAGAGGCCAGCGTCACTGTGCTTATTAAGGAAGAGAGCGATGAAACCAATTGCAGACTGTAGTACCCGTTACTCAGATCACCGCTGTCCAAAGAGCTAGCGCGGAAGAAGTATGTGGTGTTCGGCTGAAGCGCGCCGGTAGTCGCCTGCGTCAAAGGATGCGAAACCTGCGAACTCAAAACCACTGCCGCGTCCGAATCCAAGGCAAAACTGTACGTCGCGGCATAAAGCCGGTAAAGCGACCTGTCGTCATAACCCGACGGAGCGGAAGGAGCAGACCACTGCACCACTACCGCTCTGGTGCTGATACTTTGAACACTCAAAGACGAGGGCGCACTCAACACCAGGTCCGCGGCAGGAGCAGAACTTACTGTATTGAACAGCCCGTTCCGTGTCCAGAAATTCCAGTTATCATTATCATCTTTCAGAGCCATGGATATGTAATATGTGGTGCCGGGATTAAGACCATTCAGTATAGCGCCCACCTGCGTACCGGGAGTAACGCCGGCAGTGGTAAACTCTATTTCACTGTCAAAAGAACCGAACTGTGTCGGCGACATCGTGCTCGAGAAATAGAAATACGGAGTGGTGGAAGCATGGAT
>CAYHWZ010000330.1:0-2841 GCA_964359975.1 uncultured Elusimicrobia bacterium
TTGACCGGCCATCGCTGTACCGCACTGCGGAAAGCGACTACCCGGACAACGACGAGCGGTTCATCTTTTTTTCCAGAGCCGTGATTGAGCTGGGCAAATTTCTCGACGTGGTGCCGCATATCATTCACTCGCATGACTGGCAGACCGGGCTCCTTCCCGCGTATCTCAAGACCGTTTACAAGAATGATTCTTTTTTCAGGCGGACAGCGTCCGTGTTCACCATCCACAATATTGCGTATCAGGGACTGTTTCCAAAGCAGACGCTTTTTCAGGCGGGGTTTTCGTGGCACGATTTTACACCGGAAAAATTGGAATATTACGGGCAGTTCAGTTTTCTGAAAACAGGGCTGGTTTACGCGGACAGTATCACGACGGTGAGTCCGGCGTACGCGCAGGAAGTCCAGACCACCAACGAGTTCGGCAGAGGGATGGAGGGACTGCTTCATTCACGCGCCAAAGATTTCGAAGGGATTCTGAATGGGTTGGACACGGAGGAATGGAACCCGGCCAAAGACCCGCACATCAAAGTCAAATTTTCCGTCAAGAGCCGCACGCTTATCGAACAAAAACAGGCGTGCAAAAAAGCACTGTGCGAACAGTTGAAGATTCCGTACAAAGAGAATGTGCCGCTCATCGGTATGGTCTCGCGTCTTGACCCGCAGAAAGGGTTCAGTAAAGTCGCGGAAATTGTCAAATCGCTTGCTGCGGATAAACAGAATTTTCAGTGGGTGGTGCTTGGTCTCGGCGACAAGAATATACAGGAACAGCTCACGCAGGTGGCAGACGCACATCCCGGACAGTTTGTCATGCGTCTGGGGTTCGACGACCCGCTGGCGCACAGGATTTATGCGGGCACAGACATTTTTTTCATGCCGTCGGAATTTGAGCCGTGCGGGTTGGGACAGTTGATTGCCATGCGGTACGGCAGTGTGCCGGTTGTCACTCCTGTCGGCGGGCTGATTGATACGGTGGACCCGTGGGACGGGGCTGACCAGACCGGCACGGGATTTGTGAGCGGGGACCATACTGCTGAGTCGCTCGCGGAGATGCTGTCCGTTGCGCTCAGCGTCTATTCCAAACCTGCGGAATGGCAGAAACTTTTGCGAAATGCCATGAACAAAGACCATTCCTGGACAAATCCGGCTGAGCTGTATGCCGATCTTTACCGGAGACTGACGGAAAAATATGACCGCTGACCGGCGGGGTTCTATTGCAACGGACTTGGCCCTTGCGGCGCTTGTGGTATGTCTTGGATTTTCCGTGTTCAGCCGGTGGCGTCTTGAGACCAGCAACCGACGGGTTGAAGTTTGTATGGATTGGGACGAGATTATGGAGATGGCAAGACAGGAACCTGAACCTGCAATATCGCGTTCTCCCTCCTCTCTCAGTTCACTGCTTGAACGGCTCAAGGCCATGGGCGTCAGTTCCGTCGCGGCGCGGGAAGAAAAACTGGAAGATCTGGTTAACGCTCAGCAGGTTGTTTTTTTTACCAGAGCCGAGATTGAAAAGTTCCGCGCCGTCGGTATGGCAGGCGACGACACGCTGAAACCGAATATTCTGCTCGTACGCAAAGATTCTGCCCTTGCTCAGAGATTGGCCGACCGTTTTCAAATCAGCGCAAAAAAAATCAGAAAAATCGGGAACGATGTTCTGCTGGAGCACCCGCTCCGCAACTGGCAGGACGAACTGGAATCCAACGTCGGGTTCAACCCGATTCAAATGCGGGCGCTGAAAGAAGCGGGTCTGTCACTTGTCTATCTTTTTGACGATGAACTCAGTCCTGAGTGGAAAAGTCCGTTCCTCGGTCCGTATTCGGGAGATTTGAGCGGGTGGCTGCTGCTCGTGAAAACAGCCCGGTACCGGACTATGACAGCGCAGAACCGGAGAGATTTGATGGAACCTGTCCTGCGCGAGGACCGGAACCTGTACCTGCCGGAAAATTTTGCGGATTTGCCGGACGAAATAAGTCATGCTCTGCCTGCTTTGTCCCGTCAGATTGTCCGCGCACACACAGCGTCGCCCGAAGAATCCCGCGCGCTGAAACCGGCCAGGTCCCGCGCACGATGGAAACTGGCTGTGAGAGAGCGGTCGTGCAGGTTTCTGCTGTTCAGGTTCAATCTTGACCGCACTCTGGATGAGAATCTGACACTGTTCCGGGATATTCTGCAGGACCTGAAAAACGATGGTTACCGTCTGGCCGGAATTGAACCTGCAGTGCCGTCATCGGATTCTCCGTTGAGTACGGTGTTTTTCCTGCGCTGGCCGTACCGTACGCTGCGTATATGGCTTTCATTTATTGTCGCGGTCGCCGGACCTCTGCTCGCGCTTTCAGTGCTTGTGCGCAAACGCGAATCTTCCGGGCCCGAACTTTCCATTCTCAAACCCTGGCTGACAGCTGCGGGTATCTGCGTGCTGACCGGACTCACTATCCAGGCGCTTTTGCCGGACACGGACTTTGTCAACGGGGTGGAAACATTCCGCGGAGTTAAAGCGTCGTTCATTATACCGATGGCGGGCGCGGGTATTATTTTGTTTGGCGCGGACGAACTGCGCGAGTTTCTGTACCGGCGGATATCCATTTTTGACTTGTGTCTCATCGGAGCGCTGCTGATATTGGCAGGCGCGGCTGTTTACCGGAGCGGCAACAATGTTCCGACACCGGCGTCGCTGGAACTGGATTTCCGCGCCGGACTTCAGCAGGTTTTCGGTGTGAGGCCGAGGTTCAAGGAATTCGTTATCGGGCATCCGTTTACATTGATCGGGCTCTGGTACTGGGCGTCGAGACCGGCTCTGTCCAAAGTTTGTCTGCTCATCGGGACCGTCTGGTGGGTTTCCATTGTC
>CAYHWZ010000331.1:0-2833 GCA_964359975.1 uncultured Elusimicrobia bacterium
CAGCAAAAATAAATAACAGCGCACACGTCCGCCGGTTTTTACAATATTTTTCATAGAATTTTTTCCTCCATCAATGTCCGCCTCCGGGCAAAGCAGCTGCCGGAGCCGGCTGTCCCTGTGCGGGATTGGCCAAAGTTTTGTCCTGAGTATTTTGATTGATAAACAGTTCCTTTTTCACTCTGTTTTCCGATATCAGCACGATACTTTCATCCCGTATCACACCGGTTATGCCGCTGACAACCTGATTGTCCCTGTCATAAATCTTGCCCGAACGCAGGAAATAAGTCTGTCCGTTGGACGAAGTGATCATTGCCATTTTTCCGCCGCGTCCCGACATTATGCCTTTGAGTTCCAGACTCAAAAATTCGCCTTTCTTGTTCAGAAATCCCGCACCGGGTCCAGCGACAGACGCAGCCGGCACAATCCCGTCTCCGGCCAGCGCCACAAACGGGTCCCGCTCCGCAGAATACGGATAAACATATTTGGGCGCTTCCGCTTTGGTTTCCTCAAGATTGGTGGACTTGAGAGGCGCCGGATTGATGACCGGAAGCTTGAGCTCTTCGTCGCCTTTCGAGCAGCCGGACAATCCTGCCGTCAAGATAACAAAACTCAGAGAAATATAAGCAGCCAGCCGATAGTTTTTCAAATTCAGCCCTTTGATGTGTAGAACAGGAAAGTGAGTTCCCCGGTTATAGTGATCGTGTCATTTTTTTCAACTTTGACCTGACCCAGGTTGATATAGCGCGTTGCAAAAAGCCGTTCATTCTGCCCCACCTTCGTCAGAAAAACAGCCAGATCGTGATAAGAACTTTTGAAAGGAATAGTATAGGAATGTTCTCTGTAATAATCTTTTTCCGACGGATTGCTGGGCGCCAGACGGTCCCAGAGAATATTGTGTTCGCTCATGGTCTTGGTCAGTTCACGGATAAGATTCGGCAGACCTGCGTCCTTAGGAAGTATCTTTTCAATTTCCTGAATCTTGTGGTTCAGAATCTGAATTTCCTGCTGCACGATGGAAAGTTTTGCTGCGCTGCGCGCGGCCTCTTCATACTGCTTGATAATTTCCTGAAGTTCCGTCCGTTTCACTGCAATCGTCTTGTTGACCGGCAAGAGCCCGTAATAAATGTAGACGACAATGACCGCCACCCACATAACGGGCAGGATGACGATCAGGTTCTGCATAGTTTTCTTGTCCATCTTATGTCCCCTTTGCCGGCTGACGATAAGTGAAAGTCATGACAAATGCGTACGAGTTGGCCCGCTGTTCAATTGCGCTTAGACTTACGCCGGAATAACGGTCCGCAGTGGCGTCCAGTTTCTGCAGCCATTCCGCAATCGCGTCCACGGTAAGCGAATTCGAGTTCGCCACCACTGTCAATTCTTTCGACGGTCCTTCTTTGAGAGAGATTCCCGTTACCCAGATGTCCTTGGGCAGAATATCAAAAAAACTTTCCATGAATTGCGGGTAAAGCAGTTTGCCCCTGGCCAACTGGATGATACTGTTTTCCTTGGACTGCAGGACGGCTTTTTCAGCTTCAAGTTTGGTGACATCTTCCACTTCCTTCTTCTTTTTTTCCAGTTCCATCTTAAATTCCGTTTCAAGCTTGAGATAATTATTGTAAGTTTTCATCTTTGAAAGATGCAGCACCAACAGAGAAATAACAGTCATAGCGAGCAGAGCGCCGCCGAGGATAACGTATTCAACCCCTTTGCCCTTGTCCTGTACCTCTTTCGGAAGAAGATTTATCTTGATCATAGCCGGAAATTATTCCTTGATGTCCCCGACCCGCCGCATAGCCAGACCTGCAGCCACAGCAAGCGTAGCGTGATAATCTTCAGGCACACCTTCCGCTGCCGCGATCCTGGCGAACGGATTAAGCCGTTCCACCGTCATATTCAGTTCTTTCTGGAAATAAGCAAGCCCGTTCTTGATATTCGCGGATCCGCCGGAAATGAGCACTCTGGAAACCTGACGGTCCTGTCCCTGCATGGAATAAAATTCAATAAGTTTTTTCATTTCTGAAGCCAGGTCTTTTAGCACGCTGGTGACCGCATTCGACACGCCCAGCGCTTCCTTGTTTCCGGCGCTCAGAGCAGCTTCTTTTTCCTGCGGCGTGACCAAAAGCCCGTTCTGAATCTTGAGTTTCTCCGCATTTTTCTGATCCACGCCCATATTTTTCATTACGGCCTTGGTGATGGAGTTGCCGGAAACCGGACTGTCTTTCACCACCATGGACACACCCTTTTCAAGAATGGCAAAATTGCTCTGCGACGCGCCGATATTGACCATGAGCACTGTTTCTTCCGACGGACCCTGCTGCTGCGACTCATAGACAGATTCCAGCGCAAACGCGTCCACGTCCATAATCATGGCCTTGAACCCGCCGCCCTCCAATATTTCCACACGCTGATTGACCATGTCTTGCTTGGCCGCGACCAGCACAGTCTCCATTTTCTGTTTTCCCTCGTCCATCACATCTTTGATAGGGTGATAGCCGATGAACACTTCCTCCACATTGAAAGGAATGTACGGTTCAGCTTCAGCTTTGATGGTTTTGGAAAGTTCCTTACGGGTGAGTTTTTGAAATTTGACGTAGCGCACAATCACGGCATTGCCTGAAACCGAGGTCACGGCATTTTTGGGAATACCCTTGCCGGACCCGCGATAATTCTTGAGCGAACTTATGGCTTTGGCTTTTTTCTCTTCGGGACCCAGTTCTTTTTCAGCTTCTTCGGCGCCGACGAGCGGAATGACCGACCATCTTACCAGTTCATATTTGCCGGGCGAGCCCTTGATCTGGACGATTTTAATAGTGGAGGACCCCAGGTCAAT
>CAYHWZ010000332.1:0-2786 GCA_964359975.1 uncultured Elusimicrobia bacterium
CTCATTATACTATTTTTATCGTACGCGTACGATAATTCATGTGCAGAGGTCTTTCATAGTGTTTACCGTACTTCATCTGCTGGTACATTTGTGTGGAAAGGTGGAAGCGGTCCACTATCCAGGAATAGTAGCGCTGGAGTTCGAAAAGCCGTACCCATGTGCGGTAAGTCTCCATGGCGAGCTCTTCTTCCTGCGGTTCGAAGTTGATGAGACCGCGTCCCCATGGGAAATTGGTGAACGCGCACCATTCCGCAGATACGACCGGAGAATGGTAGCGGTACTTGCGCGGTCCGACGATGCGAGGGTGTTCGTTCAGCGCAAAAGCAATCTCGGTCTTGAAGGTCAGCCGCGTGCCTTCGAGGATTATTTTGGGGCAGAGTTTACGTCCGGCAGGGCTTTGTCAGCGGTCATTTTTCATTTTGGCGGGTGTGTGCAGATTACGATGAACCGAAGGTCTGATGCTCCTGTGTTGATGAGTGCGTGACTGCCGCCGGGGAATACTGCGGTGATGTCGCCTGCGGTCACTTTGTGCGTTTGTCCGTTCAGCGCCATTTCCCCCTCGCCGGACAAGATATAGTAATATTCTTCGTCATCGTGGTGGTGCGCGCCGACGGATGCTCCGGGCGGCAAAATGTCGTCGTGGATGAATTTCAGGGTGCGGCCGGGCAGGTCAGCTTCGTTGAGAACCTCGGTCCAGTCCACTGTGCCTTTGCCGCCGTGGCAGTTGGGCAGGGGTTTGCGCTGCATTTGTGGGCGGGGTTTTAGTCTTGAAGTGGAAGTGGCCATAGGGACTGGAAAGTGAAGTGAGTGGTGGGGTGACGGTTTTCACCCCCACCTGACCTCCCCCCTCTAGGGGGAGGAAAAATAGAATCCCTTTTCTTTTTCCCTTGAGAAGGGGAAAGAAATGAGAACGGAACTTCCATAAAAAAGTTCAATCAGCTTTTAACTGGTTTGGGGAGTGTGGCGGTGGTGAAGGTGATTTTTTGGACTTCTTTTTCGTACATGACCTGCACCAGCGTAGGATGCTCTGCAGTGCCGGGCACGATTTTTTTGCCGAGAATCTCCTCGGACAGGGGGTCTTCCACCAAACGCTGAATGGTACGCGCCAAAGGACGGGCACCGTTCTTGGGGTCAAAACCTTTTTCCAGCAGGTATTCTTTGGTCGTGTCGCTGAACTCGCACTTGAAATTCTGCGTGTTGAGCTTTTCGTTCACGCGGCCGAGCATGAGTTCGAGGATACTGCCCATGTTTTCGCGGTTGAGCGGATGGAACACCAGGATTTCGTCGATACGGTTCAAAAATTCCGGGTTAAACGCGCGCTTTACCTCGTCCATCACAGTATCTTTCATCTGAGTGTAATCTTTGGCAGCATCTTCCACGATGAAAAATCCAAGGGATTTGCCCTGCGAAATGAGCCGCGCGCCCACGTTCGAGGTCATGATGATGACCGTGTTCTTGAAATTGACTTTATGGCCGAGATTGTCCGACAGCACGCCGTCGTCCATCATCTGTAAAAGAATGTTGAACACATCCGGATGCGCCTTTTCAATCTCGTCGAGCAGGACAACGGAATAGGGTTTTTTGCGCACAGTCTCGGTGAGTTGACCGCCTTCTTCGAATCCGACATAACCGGGCGGCGCGCCGATGAGGCGTGAAACAGAAAATTTTTCCATGTACTCAGACATGTCAATACGCACGAGCGACTCTTCGTCGCCGAACATGAACTCAGCCAGTGCGCGGGCCAACTCGGTTTTTCCCACGCCGGACGGTCCTAAAAATATGAACGAACCAATGGGTTTCTGTGGATTTTTCAGACCCGTACGGCTGCGCCGGATGGCCTGGCAGATGGCGGAAACAGCTTCGCTCTGTCCGACGATGCGTTTGTGCATTTCCACTTCCATGTGCAGCAGTTTTTCCGACTCTTTTTCCGTGAGACGGTTGACGGGTATGCCGGTCCATTTAGAGACGATGGTGGCGATATCCTCTTCGGTGATGATGGGAGTGACAGCTTCGCGTTTTTCGCGCCACTTTTTCTTGGCATCTTCAAGGGCTTTGCGGTGTTCTTTTTCTTTGTCCCTCATACGCGCAGCTTTTTCGTATTCCTGCGCTGCGATGGCTGCGTCTTTTTCTTTGGCAATCCCTTCAATCTGTACCTCTTTTTCCTTTAATTCAGGCGGTATCTGCGTGGACTGAAGGCGCGCGCGCGAACCGGCCTCGTCTATAAGGTCAATGGCTTTGTCCGGCAAAAAACGATCCGCGATATAGCGTTCGGAAAGTTCGGCTGCGGCTACGAGTGCGGGTTCGGAATATTTCACTTTGTGGTGGACTTCGTATTTTTCTTTGAGGCCGCTCAAGATTTCCACCGTCTCTTCCACGGAAGGCGGGTCCACGTTGATGGGCTGGAACCTGCGCTCAAGAGCAGCATCATGCTCGATATATTTGCGGTACTCGTCCAGCGTGGTGGCGCCGATGCACTGGAGCTCGCCGCGCGCAAGGGCGGGTTTGAGCATATTGGAAGCGTCAATAGCGCCTTCTGCCGCGCCTGCTCCGATGACTGTGTGCAGTTCGTCCACAAAAAGGATGATGGAATTTTTTGCGCGGCGGATTTCTTCCATGATATTTTTCAGACGTTGTTCGAATTCACCGCGGTACTTGGTGCCGGCTACCACTGCGGCCAGGTCGAGGGTCATGACCCTTTTACCGCTCAAAATCTCGGGTATATCTCCGGATGAAATTTTCTGTGCCAGACCTTCCACAATGGCGGTTTTGCCCACGCCGGGATCGCC
>CAYHWZ010000333.1:0-2774 GCA_964359975.1 uncultured Elusimicrobia bacterium
GCGGTAAAAACTTTCCACAGAGGGAGTTGCGCTCCCCAGCACCACCACTGCATTGTGCACATGGGCCAGACGCACCGCAGTTTCGCGCGCATGGTAACGCGGTTTTTCCTGCTGTTTGTACGCAGAGTCATGTTCCTCATCGAGAATAATGACGCCGACCGCGTTCAGCGGCGCAAACAGTGCAGACCGCGGACCCATCAGCACATCCACTTTTCCCGTCCGGATTTCCTCGGAAACCGCGCGCCGTTCGCGCACCGACATCTGCGAATGCCACACCCGCACGCACCGCCCGGTCAGCCGCCGGCTCAAAACATTTTGAAAATGCGGACAAAGCGAAATTTCAGGAACCAGGAACAGCGCAGGTTTGCCACCGGAAAGCGAATGCTCCATAATGCGCAGATACAGTTCTGTTTTGCCGGACGAAGTGACCCCGCGCACCACGTATACTTTGTGTTCATTTTTTGAGATAGACGATGAAATGGCGGAAAACGCCGCAGACTGGTCTGCAGTAAGCTGAGGCACAGCACCGGACACATCCGGCATTTCAGACGATTCACCGTCCTGCGGCACCGGCGCGGAATGCTGTATGCGCGTCTTTTTCAGAAAAGGCGTGACCAGCAAAAGCGATTCACCCCAACTGCACCCGTACCGTTCCGATATCCATCGTGTCAATTCCAGAAAGTGCGGCAGTACCGTTTCACCGGAATAGGGGATATACGACACATCTTTATAGACGGGAACAGCGGGATTCGGCGCGCTTTCATGAACTGCCGTGACCACACCGCTCAAAGCCCTTGCCCGGAACGGCACAGCAACAATGCCGCCCAACCGTACCCCGGCCCGCAAGTTCGGCGGAACATGATACGTGAACACCTGTTTCAAAGGCAACGGCAAAGCGATATCAACCCACATGCCAATGTTTACCGGACCGGTTATCTACGCAGAGCGCGACCGCAGTACAATATCGCGGACAATCTTCATATCGTGCCAAACATCTTTTTTGAGCAGTTCGTTCCTCAGCACAGCCGCAGGATGAAAAGTGGGAACAAGCGGCACAGTCCTGCGCCCGGACGGAAACTGAAAATCAAACACGCGTCCTCTCATTTTTGTGATTCCGTCGTCGGAACCCAGCATGGCCTTTGTAGCCGGAGAACCCAGCGTACAAATCACCGGCGGATTCAGGATATCAATCTGCGCGTTCAATATTTCCCTGCAAGCCGTCACTTCCGACGGAGTAGGCGCGCGGTCGTTGCCGCGCTTTTCCGGATGGTCCGGTTCCTTCATGGCACGACATTTCACAAGATTGAGAATGTAAACATTCTGGCGCGACAACCCGATAGCCGCAAGAATCTTGTCCAAAAGTTTTCCCGCAGGTCCCACAAACGGAATCCCCGTACGGTCTTCCTCGAATCCCGGCCCTTCACCAACGAGCAAAAGTTCCGGCCGTGCGCTCCCCGTACCGAATACAATCTTCTTACGGCTTTTGGAAAGCGGGCACATCTGACATTGCGCATATTTTTCGTAAAGCGCCTTAAGACGTATTTCCGGGTCCTGCTCCGGACTTTCAGAAATCGGGACCGGCTTTTTCTTTACAGGTACAGCAGGAGCAGTCAAAAATTCATCTTCACCGAAAAGTTCAGCGGACCTGAAATACTCGCGCAGCAGTTCGGACGGTTTCAGCAGTTCGGATTGCATAAAATTTCCATAACAACCCGGCAGATTTTATCCGCGCACGACTTTTTGGTGATGCGCCCCAGCTTAACGCTCCTGCCCGATGGAAAAATCAATGTCGGCTGAGTAAAGTCCGATTCCATTGCCTGCGGACTGTTAAGCACGACCAAGTCGCACTTTTTTGCGCGCAATTTTGCAAACGCATTTTTCAAAGGACGCGTATCTTCCAGAGCAAACCCCAGACAGAACTGTTTCTTCTTGATCCGGGACATTTCCGCCAGAATATCCGGATTGCGCACCAACTGCACCTGCAGACTACTTCCGGATTTCGGAATCTTGCGCAATGCCTTCACTTTCGGGCGGTAATCGCACACAGCCGCAGCTGAAACAAACACCTGCACCGACGGAAAACGCCGCTTCACTTCGCGGAACATTTCCGACGCGCTGGTCACCCTGCAATGAGGCGTCCCTGCGCCAGGCACGACCCCGGGCCCGCAGACCACAAAGACCTTGGCGCCCAGTTTTTTAAAACTTTCCGCCAGACACAGCGCCATTTTCCCGGACGAAGCGTTCGAAAAGAAACGCACACTGTCCAGAAATTCGCGTGTCGGGCCTGCAGTGATCAATACTCTTTTATTTTTAAGACTTTGCGTAATACGGCCGGAAGGCACTGCTCTACACCCGTGAAAGGATTTTTTTTGCGGACACCACGATTTGGGCAGGTTCACTCATACGTCCCCATCCGGCCCCTCCCTGAGCCAGAGGCCCCTTTTCAGGACCGATAAAGATATACTTGAAATTTTTGAGACGAGCGACATTGGCGCTGGTTGCGGGATGCAGCCACATTTCCTGGTGCATGGCCGGCGCTATCATCACTTTAGATTTCACTGCCAGCGCAGCGGCGCTGACCATATCGTCTGCCAGACCAGCCGCCAGACGGGCAATCGTGGACGCGCTCGCCGGAGCTATAATAAAAAGGTCGGCCTTGTCCGTTAAATCCAGATGAGCCATATTCCAAAGCGAAGAGTCCCATATTTCTTGAGCCACAGGGTTACCGGACAGCGCGCGGAACGTGAGCGGCGCGACAAACTTTGCGGCATTCG
>CAYHWZ010000334.1:0-2771 GCA_964359975.1 uncultured Elusimicrobia bacterium
TTATTATAAAAATTCAGTCGGACAAGGGGGAATGGATCGGCAGTCTGGCGGTGTTTCGCGATGTGACGGCGGAGAAGAAGGGCGAGAAGATGAAACGGGATTTTCTTTCGCTGATGTCGCATAAACTCAAGACTCCGCTGGTGGCGATTACGGGGTATACGCCGATGCTTTTGGAAGATGAGGACTTGGGTAAGGCGGGGCCGTTCTTTAAGAAGGCGATTCAGTCTATTCATACGCAGGGGATTCATTTGAAGCAGCTCGTCGAGAAGCTGATTGCGTTTTCGCAGATTGAGTCGGAGGATGTGGCGGTGGAGAAGAAGCCGTACGCGGTGAGCCGGCTGATAGGCGATGTGATGACTGCGATGAAAACTTATCTGGAAGAGAAAAAGGCGAGTGTGACGCTGGATGAGTCGCTAAATGGTCTGCCTCAGGTGTTGGTGGACTATGACAAGTTCCGTGAGACGATAAAGAGTTTGATTGAGAATGGAGCGAAATTCAATACGAGTGCAGAGAAGAAAATCGTGGTGGCGGGGAGGGTGGAAGATGGGATGGCGGCGTTCAGTGTGACGGACAACGGGAAGGGGATTCCGCCGGAAGAGTTTGAAAAGATTTTTCAGAAATTTTATCAGGTTGAGGAATCGTTCACCGGGCAGGTGGAGGGCGCGGGGTTGGGTCTGGCGTTGGTGAAAAGATTTGTGGAAGTGCACGGAGGGACGGTGAAAGTGGAATCGAAAATCGGCGAGGGAAGTGTGTTTACGGTGACGTTTCCGGTGGCGCAATAATGGATTGGCAAGGGTATCTGCCGGCGCTTTTGTTCGGGGAATATGCGGAACTTTATGCGGAGGAATCGCAGGGTCTTGCCATCACTTTTGAAGACGGAAAAGTGGACGAGATTGAGGGCGGGGATTCGAGCGGGATGGGCCTCAGGTATTTGCAGGGGGAAGAGACGCGGTTTGGGCATGTGAACGGGCTGAATGCGGGGTTGGTGACGGCGCTTTCCAGGGATTTGTCGGACGGGTTGGTGCATGTGAAGGCCGGGGCTGCGCCGCAGAATGTTTCGAGAGAGAAACATGCGGTGCGGAAAAATCCTTTTGAGGCGGGATTGGACGGGAATATTGCGATGATGGCCGGCGCGGACAAGGCGGTCCGGGGATTAGCGGAAGCGAAATTTGTGCGGCAGATTATTTTAAGTTATGGCGAGCGGGTGAAAAAGATTGATTGTTTGTGCAGCGATAACGGGAATCTGAAGGCATTTTCCGAGGAACGGCTTTACACGGTGTTTGCGGCGACGGTGGTGGCGGAGGAGAACGGGCTGCTGCAGACTGCGACGGAGGTGGTGGGCGCGCTGTGTGGGCTGGAAATGTTTGAGAAGAGTCCGGCGGAATCTATTGCGATACTGGCGGCGCGGAGAGCGGTGATGAAACTGAAATCTCCTGCGGCTCCGTCGGGCGAGATGCCGGTGATTTTGGAGTCGCAGGCGGGCGGTACGATGATTCATGAGGCGATAGGGCATTCGCTGGAAGCGGACGGGATTCAGAAGGGGATTTCGCCGGTTTATGCGGGGAAAGCAGGGACGGTGGTGGCGAACGAAAAAATAACGGTTTATGACGATCCTACTTTGCCGGGGCACAGGGGGTCGTTTTTTTATGATGATGAAGGGACGCGGTCGGAGCGGACAGTGCTCGTAGATAAAGGGGTGCTGAAAACTTATCTTTATGACCGGTTCACTGCGCGGAAGGAAAAGCGTGCGTCGAACGGGCATGGCCGGAGGGAATCTTTTGCGCATCGTCCGATTCCGAGGATGTCCAATACGTTCATTTCGCCCGGGCCGGATGACCCGCAGAAAATTTTGGGGTCGGTGCAGAACGGACTTTTGGTTCGCCGGATGGGCGGGGGTCAGGTAAACCCTGTGACGGGTGATTTTGTATTTGAAGTAGAGGAAGGTTACTTGCTGGAGGACGGACGCGTGAAGCATATGGTGCGCGGTGCGTCGCTGTTGGGCAACGGTCCGGTAGTATTGAAAACAATTGACTTGGTGGGAAGCGATATGGGGTGGGGTGTGGGTACGTGCGGAAAAGACGGGCAGGGAGTGCCGGTTTCCGACGGACAGCCGACCATACGGATTCCCAAACTGCTGATAGGAGGTACGAATCAATGAAGATGGCAACGGGTGAGTGGAGTATGGTAAAAGGCGGAGGCAGGATATTCGCCGCGGCGGTTGTGGCTCTTGCGCTGGTGTCGGCGGGGGTGTCTGCTGAGGATAAGGCGGCTTCGGGCGCCAAGAAACCGGCTGCGTCAAAAAAAGCAGCGGTCAAAAAGGAGATTGGTTTGAACGCGATATTTGAAACTTCGATGGGAACTGTTAAGGTGAAGCTTTTCGAAAAAGAGGCGCCGGTAACGGTGGCCAATTTCACGGAACTGGCTGAGGGTAAGAGAGAGTGGACAGACCCGAAGACAGGTGAGAAGAGCAAGAAGAAATTTTATGACGGGTTGGCGTTTCACCGTGTGATTCCGAACTTTATGATTCAGGGCGGATGTCCGCTGGGGACTGGGACGGGCGGGCCTGGGTACCAGTTTCAGGATGAGTTCGCGCCGTCGCTCAAGTTCGACAAGCCGGGTCTTTTGGCAATGGCGAACGCGGGGCCGGGGACTAACGGGTCGCAGTTTTTTATCACGACTGTGGCGACTCCGTGGCTGACGGGGAAACATACTATATTCGGCGAAGTGACGGAAGGTCAAGACATTGTTGTGGCGATTGGTAATGTGCCGCG
>CAYHWZ010000335.1:0-2770 GCA_964359975.1 uncultured Elusimicrobia bacterium
ATCATATTGTGGCCGGGTACAATTTTGTCGGCACAAAGTTCACGCCGAAATCAGATATCTATAAAGGTGAAGTGTGCGGCGGAGTGAAAATTATGATTACTGACAGAAATGAAGCCAAATCCGTGGACTTGTTCTATTATATCTTTCACGCGTTGCGCGATCTTTACCCGGACAAATTCATCCCGCGATGGGACGAGGTCGAACGTGTGACCGGTTCAAAGAAAACGCGCGCTATGCTGGAAAGCAACGAAACGATTGAGCAGATTGTCTTCTTTGTTCACGAAAGCGCGGCCAAGTTCATCGAGTCGCGCAATCCATACCTGCTGTACGAATAGGATTTACCAGCGGATTTTTGCAAGCCGCTCGAGCGCAGTTTCAATCCTCTGCGTGGACACCGTCAACGCAAACCGTATATACCCCTCGCCGTGTTTCCCGAACCCCGTACCCGGAATCACCACCACATGTGACTCGTCGAAAATCTTGCCCGCAGTCTGCGCTGAACTGTACCCCTTCGGATTCTTCACCCACACATAAAAAGCCGCTTCCGGATTGAACGCTTTAAATCCCAGGTTCTGCAGTCCCGGCACCAGTAAATCCCTCCGTGCACGGTACACCCGCCGCATCTCTTCCACGCAGTCCTGCGAAGCCGTCAGCGCAGTCACCGCCGCTTTCTGCATTGCCTGAAACACTCCGGAATCAAAATTGTCCTTCACTTTGCCCAGCGCTGCCACGATCTGCGCATTCCCGCAAAACCAACCCACTCGCCACCCGGTCATATTGTAAGTTTTCGAGCAGGAATGAAACTCCACTCCCACATCCTTTGCGCCCGGCACAGACAAAAACGAAATCGGAGGTTTCTCAAAATAAATTTCCGAATAAGCGGCATCGTGCGCGATAATGAACTTGTGCTTGCGCGCCAACGCAATCGCCTTTTTAAAATATTCCGCACCAGCCACGGAAGAAGTCGGATTGTTGGGAGAATTTAAAAATAAAATCTTCGTTTTTCGCAGAACTCCCGCAGGAATGGAATCTAGTTCCGGCAAAAATCCGTTCTTCTCCGTCAGCGGCAGAAGGTGCGCTTTGCCGTCGGTAAAAATCGCCCCGATATTGTAAACCGGATACGACGGACTCGGCACCAGCACATAATCGCCCGCATTGACGAACGCAAAATGAAAATGAGCCAGCGCGTCTTTTGAACCGAGACACGAATGAATCTCCGTTGCCGCATCCAGCTTCACACCGAACCGCCGGTCATAAAAATGAGCCACAGCATTCCGGAACTCCGCCAGCCCCTTGCCGAACGGGTACTGATGATTCTTCGGATCTTCCAGCGCCTTCTTGCCGGCTTCCACAATATGTCCCGGTGTCGGCAGGTCCGGGTCTCCCACACCAAACGAAATCACATCCTTGCCTTCCTGCAGCGCCTTATTTTTCTTGCGGTCAAATTCTGCGAACGGGTACGGCGGCAGAGACCTCAGTCGTTTACTGATTGGCGGAATCATGTCGTTCTCCTTTATCAAGATGTTTTGTTTTGCGAAAAATGTTCCATATCATGGTGATCAATGCAACAGTCAGCAAAAGCGCCGTGCAGTTGGCGGCAAACCCTGCAAAAATCCCCATCTCATACGGATATCCCACCCATCCAAAATCCTGCAAAGTTTTCGATGTGAACAACACCCGCGCCGCCGGTATTATCTTGCTGAACAGTCCGCCTTCATAAACCAGCAAAGTCCACAGCAGCCAAAACAAAACCCCGAAACTGAATATCACAACTACAATCATTGCCGCTATATGAACTGGGTCATACACCGGTTCGCCCGCATCAACCTCGTCGGAAAAAAACGCCATCAGTTCATCCCAAATCTTCCGTATCATGCCGCAGGTTCCCTTATAATGTTTCTCAGCACACCGATTCCTTCGATGCTCACATCAATCTGGTCGCCCACCTGCATCGGACCAATCCCGGCCGGAGTGCCCGTGGCAATCACATCGCCGGGCAGCAGCGTCATCACTTTTGAAATATACGAAACCAGATACGGCACCTTGAATATCATCAAACTCGTCCGGCTGCTCTGTTTCATTTCGCCGTTCAGATAAGTTTCCACCGCCAGGTCCGACGCGTCAATATCCGACACAATCCACGGCCCTATCGGCGCAAAAGTGTCAAACCCTTTACCCCGCGTCCACTGACCGTCCTTCTTCTGCAAGTCGCGCGCCGTTACATCGTTGAAACAGGTGTACCCCAGAATGTGTTCGCCCGCCTGTTCTGGTTCAATGTTTTTTGTTTTGGATTTAATGACCACGCCGAGCTCGCCTTCGTAGTCCACTCGCGACGCCATTTTCGGATAAATCACAGCATCGTTCGGCCCGATCACCGCAGTGGAAGGTTTCAAAAAAAGTTTTGGTTCAGGAGGAAGCTCGTGGTTCATTTCTTCGCCGTGCGCTTTGTAGTTCACACCCACCGCCACAATCTTCGACGGTGAACTCGGAGCAAGCAGCTCCACCTCGCCGAATGCGAAACTCTCATCCAAAATTTCGTACGGTCCGAACGGGTTCTGCGCTATTTCCCGCACCTCGTGGTTCTCCGCTATCCCGTACCGGTCTTCACCGTCATGCCGGAACCTGCAGAAAATCATCTGCCAAGCACGTCCCGCATGGAATAAAGACCCGGCCGTTTGCCGCATAACCATCCCGCAGCCCGCACAGCGCCGGACGCGAATGCGTCGCGCGACGATGCCTTGTGCGCCAACTCCAGCCGTTCTCCGCTCCC
>CAYHWZ010000336.1:0-2740 GCA_964359975.1 uncultured Elusimicrobia bacterium
GTTTGCGGCCGCGCTGCCTGCGTGCAAATCAAAGTCTGCGCACGATGGTCACGCTGAGTCCGGTTCAGCGGAGAAAAAACTCTACCATTGTCCAATGCATCCTACCTATACCTCCGACAGGCCGGGCGATTGTCCAATCTGCAATATGAAACTCGTGCCTGTCACCGGTGACCAGCATCAATCTGCGGCGCAGGACACCGTCAGCGGTGATACGCAGGGAGCTATGTCCGACCGCGCGGCAGTTTCTATTCCTCAAGACCGTCAGCAGTTGATTGGCGTGCGCTCTGCCCCGGCAACTGTGCGGAATCTGGAAACTTTGGTGCGTGCCAGCGGCAGGGTTGCTTACGACCCGGATCTTTACAACGCTATTGTCGAACATATCGAGGCCCTGAAAGCAAAAGAAAAAGTGAAGGACAGTCCTCTGCCGGAAGTCCACGAACGTGCCGATGCTCTTATCCGTTCTTCAGGATTGCGGCTCAGGCAAATGGGACTTTCCAAATCCCAAATCGATGAGATGACCCGCAAGTCAAAGAGTCCCACCAACCTTCTTATCAGCGAAAGAGGCGAAGGGGAATCGGTGTGGGTCTATGCCCAGATCTATGAATACGAAGCCGGTCTGGTAAAGTCGGGTCAGTTGATGGAAGTCACATCGTCCGCTATTCCCGGTCGCACCTTAAAGGGTAAAGTGATTGCGGTGGATACTATTCTTAATCCGGAAACCCGCACTCTAAAAGTACGCGGCGAAGTGTCAAGCCCGGAAGGTCTGCTCCGTCCGGAAATGTATGTGGACGCAGTGATTCATGTGAGTATCGGCAGCAAACTTGCGGTCCCGAAGGAAGCTGTGCTGGATTCCGGAACGCGCAAGATTATTTTTGTCGAAGAAAGTCCGGGCCGGTACAATCCGCGCGAAATCAAAATCGGCCGTGAAGCGGAAGGTTATTATGAAGTGCTCTCGGGTTTGCGCGAAAATGAGAAGATTGTGGTGTCGGCCAACTTTTTGATTGATTCTGAATCTCGGCTGAAGTCAGCCATCTCGCAGCCAGGTAGTCATTCTCATTAATAAATATTTCCCGGGAATCATGCATGATTGAAAAAATAATCGACTTCTGCGCACGCAACAAATTCATCGTGCTGCTCCTGACTCTCGTCGGTGTCGGCGCGGGAATCTACGCCATGAAGCGTGTGCCTCTGGACGCTCTGCCGGATCTGTCCGACACTCAAGTCATAGTCTACTCGCGGTGGGACCGCAGTCCGGACATTATTGAGGACCAGGTCACGTATCCCATCACCACCGCGCTCCTGGGCGCGCCGAAAGTCAAAGCTGTGCGCGGATTTTCTGATTTTGGTTTTTCGTATGTCTATATCATATTTGAAGACGGCACGGATATTTACTGGGCCCGCAGCCGTGTGCTGGAATATCTTTCAAAAATTCTGCCCCGCTTGCCGGAAGGAGTGAAAACTGAGCTCGGGCCGGACGCGTCCGGAGTGGGATGGGTGTTTCAGTACGCTCTCGTGGACAAGACCGGCAGCAACGACCTCGCGCAGTTGCGCAGTTTTCAGGATTGGTATCTCAGGTACTGGCTGCAGTCTGTTCCGGGAGTGGCGGAGGTGGCGTCTATCGGCGGTTTTCAGAAGCAGTACCAGGTGAACGTCAATCCCAACGCACTGCAATCTTACAACGTGCCCATCATGAAAGTCGTGTCGGCAATCCGGGGCGGCAACAATGATGTCGGAGGCCGGCTGGTCGAGTTCGGCGGCGCTGAATATATGGTGCGCGGACGCGGGTATCTCAAAAGTGTCGAAGATATTGAGAATATCGTTGTAGGTCTGGACCGGAACGGAACTCCTGTGCTGGTTAAAAATGTGGCGCGTGTGGCGCTGGGTCCTGATATCCGGAGAGGTATTGCGGATCTGGATGGCGAAGGTGACACTGTAGGCGGAATAGTTGTCATGCGTTACGGCGAAAATGCGCTGAATGTCATTGACCGCGTCAAGGCGAAGATTGAAGAAATAAAACCATCGCTTCCCAAAGGCGTCGAGATTGTCGTCACCTATGACCGGTCCAATCTGATAAAAGAAGCCATCCGCACGGTGACCGAGGCGTTGACATTGGAAATGATCATTGTCTGTCTGGTCATTATTATTTTTCTGCTTCATTTTCCCAGCGCACTTCTGCCGATATTGACTTTGCCCGCGGCTACGGCCATGAGTTTCATTCCGATGATGTTCATGCGGATAACGTCCAGCGTCATGTCTCTGGGAGGTATTGCAGTGGCTGTGGGGGACATGGTGGACGCGTCCATTGTCATGGCTGAAAATGCTCACAAGCGTCTGGAGGAATGGGTTGACCACGGTAAAAAAGGCGATCACCGCGAAGTCATCATAAAAGCCATGAAGGAAGTCGGGCCCTCGGCATTTTATTCTTTGATGGTCATGGCAATAGCGTTCCTGCCCATCTTTGTGTTGGAAGGCCAGGCAGGACGTCTGTTCAAACCGCTTGCCTATACCAAAAATCTCGCGCTTGCGTTGGCGGCTGTGCTTGCCATTACTCTGGCTCCGGCGGTGCGGTTGCTGTTCACCCGTCTCGAACCGTACAGTTTCAAGCCGGTCTGGCTGGCTGCAATCGTCAACTGGTTTGCGGTGGGGAAAATGTACGCGGAAGAGGTGCACCCTATCAGCCGTCCGATGTTCAAAATGTATCAGCCCGCCGTGGAATGGGTCATCAAATTCCGGAAAAAAG
>CAYHWZ010000337.1:0-2728 GCA_964359975.1 uncultured Elusimicrobia bacterium
TGAACATAAATCGTCGCCGCGCCTGAAAGATCGTCCGACGCGGTTCCGGAAATGCTGTTCAGCGGGTTGCCCGGCGCAAATCCAGGGTCACTTGAATCCGGTTTTAAGATGCGCACCTGAGGAGCCACGCTATCAATCGTGAAACTCAAAGTGGTAAAGGACACCTGCGGGTTGTCCGCGGTATCTTCAGCTTTCACATTCACATAGTAAGTACTGCCGCTGTCCCACGGATTCTGCACGCCGAGATACTGCCAAGTTTGCGACGATGTGCAGACGCCGCACGTCAGTGTCGTCACCTGCCATGTGGAAGGTTCCAGCTGCCATCCGAACCCTCCTTTCCAATATGTGTTGGTCGGCGCTTCAAAATCGTTGCCCACCTGTTTGCCGATGCGGATTTCCACTTTGCGGATGGATGAAGTGGCGTCCGCCGCAGTACCGAAAATCCCGGACGGGTTCACGTAAGACGTGCCATTCGCCGGATACGTGGTGAACGATACCGGCGGCGCAGCGTCGCGCGAGAACCGCACAAAGTTCGCGCCCACCACTGTCGGCGTCGACTCTTCTTCATTCGTCATTCCGTCCCTTGAATGGACCTGCATGCGGAAAATGGAATCGTCAGGGAACGCGCCCTGGTCCAGAGCATAAACCCAGCTTATCGGAGTCGGTGAAGATGTCATCACAGGATTGTTCACCGCTATCCATTTAAGAGTGTTGCCAACGGCGAATGAAGAACCCTGTATCGGGTCAAAAGCCGCGTCTGTTCCGCCGTTGTAGTCGTCGTTGGGCGTGGCGGAAAGTTCGCGCCACATGCGGAAATGCATGCTGGTAATACCCGCGCTGTTCGGAGCAGTGGTTCCGGACGGCAGATCGCGCGCAGTGCCGGCAATGGATCTCAAAATGTTGGTGGTCGAGTTGAACCCTTCAATAATCCCCACCGCAGGTTTCGTGCTCACCGACGTCGGCGCGGTAAAGTCGAACTTGACATTGATGGATTGTTCCGGACTCACGTTTTCCAGCAGGTCCGAGGACCAGTACCTCAGCACATATTCGTGACCGCTCAGCCACGGAATAGCGGACGTGTCCAGATTCCACGCAATGTCCGCATCCTGGCCAGGCACGATAATAGCAATGGTCGAAACAATATTCACAAAATTGCTGCCGTTCCAGTAAGTCGTCCCCTGCGTCAGGTCCTGTATCTGCAGCGAAACAGAACTCATACCCACTCTCGACAGAGGTGAAACCGGATTGTCCTGCGTGGTACCGTTGATTGAGGTCAGCGCTCTCAGGAGGTTCCCGTTCTGCGGATTGTTCATCACCAGCGTCGGAGAACTCACATCGTACACGAACGAACTCACCGTCACTGAAACCTGTATGTTGCTCGCCAGGTCCGTGGCCGACGATTTCACCACGTACGTGCGGCCCGAAACCAGTTTGCTGCCGAACGTGGGCTGCGACACCTGCCATACACCGCTCGAAGTCGTCGCGCCTGTGAACGAATCCACATTGAAGAATATGCCGGGCTCGCCGATACTCGTCACAAAGTTCTGCGACGCATTATTCCAGTACGTGGCGCCGGAAGTGAAATCGCGGATGGCAATCTGGATTGTCGCGCCCGACCCCACAAGTCCCGCGTTCAGTTTTTGGCCCGCAGGCAGAGACGAGATATCGTCCGCTGTGCCGGTCAGCATGGTGAGCGCTTTGTAATAAGGAATGCCTGTCACTGTAATCCCGCCCGACGGAGGACGCGTCACTGCGCTGGTCGGTGAGCTCAGGTCAATGGTAAATGTAGAAGTGTTTACCGTCGATAGATTCCCGTTGCCGCCGCCTTCAGGGTTGCCCGCGTTGTCTCTGGCGCGCGCCGCTATATAATAGGAAGTGCCGGTTTCCAGACGGTCCACGCCCGGTATCAGGTTCGCGTGCGTGTAGTCCCAGTTCGTGCCGTCAATCATATTGCCGGTGAACCACTGCGGGTCGTTGTTGTTGAAAGTGCCGCCGCCGAACCATTTGCGGGTCCGGTTATTGTACACAGCCACATCCACATTTGAAATCAGTCCGCCTGATGCGTCGCTGGCTGTTCCGGAAATGACCAGCTGGTTTTTCGCATAGAATCCAGCGTTGGCAGGAACCGTTACCTTCGACGTCGGGCTCGATATGTCGAACGTGAACTCTTTGGTTGAAATCACAGTCTGCACCCACGTTGCTTCGTCTGTGGCGCGGCTCTCGATCAGGTAGCGCGTTCCGTCATTCCACGCAATGCCCGTCGCAAACCACGACAGATAATAGTCATTACCCGATGTCCACGACCATGTGCTTGAAACCGTAAACCACGCCGTGCCCGACGATGCGTTGGGCGTGTTGAACTGAGGCGGCGCTCCGCCCGTGTTCCACCAGTTGGTGCTGTCTTCATCCTGGATACGCACCTGCACCAGAGTGATACTGCCCACTTCCACTCCGCCTGTGCCGTCTTTGGCCGTACCGGAAATCGTCGGCAAAGTCTGTTCCCGCGTCGCGCCCGGTTCCTGCACAAACGATGTCGGAGTGGAAATATCAACGATGAATTCCGCCGATGTCACCGAGCTCTCGTTGCCCGCGTTGTCCAGCCCTTTTATCTCATATTTGTAGCGGTTACCGACAGCCCAGACCGGCAGCACTTCACCTGTCGGCGCATAGGTCGAGTTTACCGTCGTGGCAAAACTGCCGGTGAATCCCATCTTGCGGTACCGCGCAT
>CAYHWZ010000338.1:0-2691 GCA_964359975.1 uncultured Elusimicrobia bacterium
TCCAGAGCGCAAACATGTTTATGGCAAAATGGAAAAATCCGCCGTGAAGGAAAAGATAACTGACCGGCTGCCACAGGCGCATTTCGCTCCACACCTGCACCGGCACAAGACCGAGAAAATGTTCCAGCCATCCGCCGACAAGCCATTGCAGGAGGTACATTGCCGCGCATATAACGATGAGCCAGCGGACGCTTCCGCGTATCCGCCGGGAAAACGGCCCGTGGTCTAAAGTCATGTTTTGGTTTTAAAAGGTTCCATATCCGCCCAGTTTCTGCCCGACTTAACGTCGGCAATCACCGGCACAGTCAATTCGAGAGCACTTTCCATATTTTTGCGCACCATTTTGTACAGCGGCTGAATCATTTCTTCCGGAGATTCAAACAAGAGATCATCGTGCACCTGCAGGAGCATACGCACATCCGAATATTGTTTATCCTCTTCTAGCGCCTTGTAAATTTTAATCATGGCAATCTTGATAATATCCGCGGACGTGCCCTGGACCGGAGTGTTGACCGCAGTACGCTCGGCGAATGCTCGTATGGCGCCGTTCTTCGAATTTATTTCCGGCAGATATCGCGTCCGTCCGGAAAGAGTTTTGACATGCCCGTCTTTGTGCGCCTGTTGAATGGTATGCTCAATCCAGCTTTTGACACCTGCGTAGCGTTTGAAATAATTTTCAATCATGGTCTGCGCTTCGCCCATGGATATGCCCAGAGTCTGCGCCAAGCCGAACGCCTGCTGACCATACACAATGCCGAAATTGATGGCTTTCGCGCCCTTGCGCTGTTCGTCCGTCACTTCCGACGGGCTGACATGAAAAACCTGGGACGCGGTGAACCGGTGGATATCTTCCCCCTCTTTAAACCCTTTCACCAGAACCGGGTCCTGACTCAGATGCGCCAGCACACGCAGATCAATCTGAGAATAGTCCGCAGACAGGAACACATTCCCGTCATCCGGGACAAATGCGCGCCGAATCATGCGCCCGTATTCCGTGCGGATTGGAATATTCTGCAGGTTAGGTTCGCTCGACGACAGTCTGCCTGTGGCAGTGACCGCCTGATTGAACGATGTGTGCACTCTTGAATCTTCCCTGTCCACCTGCTCCAGCAGTCCCACAATATAAGTGGAATTCAGTTTGGAAAGTTCGCGATGCTTCAGCAAAAGACCTGGCAGAGGATGCACGGAAAGCAGGTGCGAAAGAACCTCCTCATCAGTGGAAAATCCTGTCTTGGTCTTGCGCGCCGAGGGAAGCTGCAGCTTTTCAAAAAGAATCGTTGCCACCTGCCGCGACGAACTGAGATTGAACTCCTGTCCGGCCAGACGGTACGATTCCTGCTCGATATTGCGGATTTCCTTCTGAAACGTGTCGCCGAGTTTCTGCAGATAATCCAAATCCACGCGGATACCGGCCATTTCCATTTCCGAAAGAATCACTACCAGGGGCATCTCCATGTCGTAGAAAAGTTTCTCCGCGGATTTTTCTTTAAGGAGCGGTGCAAGTTTGTCGGAGAGCTGCAGCGTGCAATCCGCGTCCGAGCAGGCATAGGGCGCGACCTTTTCAATTTCCACCTGGTCCATTGCCATTTCGCGGCTGGACGACTTTTTACCCTTTGGCGCTGCCAGTTCTTCTATGCGCATCATAATGCGGCCCAAATATTCCGGCACCAGATCTTTAAGACGGTGACTGCTCTTCGACGGATCCAGACAATAGGACGCTATCATGGTATCAAAGAAAATATTTTTCAGCCGGACCCCGGCCTGCGTCAGAATGGAATAGTCAAATTTAAGATTCTGCCCGATTTTTTGGACACGCTCACTCTCGAAAATCGGCCGCAAAATATCAATCGCTTCTTCCCGTGAAAGCTGTTTCGGCGCGCCAAGATAACTGTGCCCTACAGGTATATACGCGGCAAATTCTTTTTCCCACGAAAGCGAAATACCGACGAGCCGCGACTTCTGGATGTTTAGACCCGTAGTTTCCGTGTCCACTGCCAGCCGGTCCACAGATTCGAGCTGTTTCACCAACTTGACCAACTCTTCCTTCTTAAAAATTGTGAGATAATTTTCGGAAAATTTCTCCGCTTCTTCCTTTGACGTTGCCAGAATTCCTTTGGCAAAAAGGTCTGTCACCATCGTATGGAATTCCAGCCGTTTCAGGAACGGCACCAGACGGTTCTTATCCAGGGTGGTCAGCTTGCAGTCGTCCCAGCTTAATTTCAAAGGAACTGACTCGTTTAACGAGACCAGTTCCCTGGCGCGCTTTACCGTCTCCAGATTCTGCGAGATTTTGGCCCTGATTTTTTCATCGCTTTTGGGAGATTTCAGCAGTTGCTCAACAGAGCCATACTCTTTTATTAGCTTCACGGCAGTTTTTTCGCCGATACCGGGCACGCCCTTTACATTGTCCGACGAGTCCCCCATCAAGCTGAACACCTCTAGGAGCTCGTGCGGTTTTACCCCCCACGACGCGCTTACCTTTTCTTCATCGAAAAAAATCTGTTTAGACTCATTGAAGACTTTCACGCGCTCCGTGACCAACTGGAGCAGGTCCTTGTCCGACGACACAATCACCACTTCAAACCCGTCTTTCTCGCCTTTTTTCGCAAGAGTGGCGATGAGGTCATCGGCTTCAAAACCCAACTCTTCACACATGGCCAGACCGCTGGACTCGATAAGTTCGCGCGAAAG
>CAYHWZ010000339.1:0-2684 GCA_964359975.1 uncultured Elusimicrobia bacterium
GGCGCGTAGGCCACAAACCAGCCATGATCTTTACCCTGCGGATTTTGCGCAGTGCCGGTTTTTCCCGCCACCTTGACTCCCGGAATCTTGCACGATTGAGCCGTACCGGAATCCACCACCTCTATTAAAGCCGCATTCACAAATTCCCACGTAGCATCCGACACCGAGATTTCCCTTATCCGCTCGCGCTTGCCGCGCGCATAAATCTCGCCCGTCGGATACCGTATTTCCTTTACCATATACGGCCGATACACACTCCCCCTGTTCGCCACCACAGACATCATCAGCGCCGCCTGCATCGGCGTCAGCAAAATAGTCCCCTGACCGATCACCATATTGATAGTGTCGCCCTCATACCACCGCCGGCGCGAAGTCTTGAACATGCCCCTTCCCGGAATAAGACCCGGCTTTTCATGCGGCAGTTCCACCCCGCTCGTCTGACCCAGACCAAAACTGCGCGCCGCACTTTCAATCAAGTCCGGTCCCACCTTCAGACCCAAATGATAAAAATAAACATTGCAGGAATTCACCAGCGCATTATGCAGATTCATTTTCCCATGCCCGGTCTTTTTCCAGCACAGAAACTTCTTGCCCGACGGCGGACTCCCCAGCCAAAAATAGCCCGGACAAAAATGTTCTTCCGCCGGATTCACCTTACCCGATTCCAGCGCAGCCACCGCATCTACAATCTTAAAAACCGAACCCGGCGGATACGCCCCCTGTATCGCCCTATTAAAAAGCGGCAGATCCGCTCTCGTCAGCAGTTCGTTGGGATTGGCCGAAAACAACAACTGCTCGCCACGCTCATAAAGAAAAACATTCGGATCGAACGAAGGAGACGACGACAGACCCAGCACCTCCCCTGTACGCGGATCCAGAGCCACCACTGCGCCGGCCTTCTGCGTTTCCTGCAAAGCCATATCAGCCGCCTGCTGCACCTTCAGATTGAGCGTAGTCTGAATATGGTAACCCGACACCGGTTCCTTACGGTCCAGAATTTTCAGCGAATGACCAGACGCATCCACTTCAATCCTCATACCGCCATGCTCACCGCGCAAAAACTGGTCATACACCTTTTCAACACCCATCTTGCCGATCAGCCAATCGGCCCTGTATCCTTCATCGCGCAGATTTTCAAATTCCTGCGGACTCACCTGCCCCAAATAACCCAGCGCATGCGCCCCGATCAAACCGTTCGGGTACCGCCTCTGCATTTCAGTCACCACCGACACACCCGGCAAATTCGGTTTTTGTTCAGCCAATGCAAAAGCCGCCGTCGGCGACACACGGTCCATAATTCTCAAAAGCGATGATGTCCTGAGCGCGCTTTCCAGACGGTGCGCCAACTGTTCCGGACTCAAATTCAGCACCACCGAAAGACGCCTCACCACGTCTCCCAACTTTTCTTTTTTAAGTTCCAGCGGCGTGAACAACACCACAAACGTCGGTTTACTGTCCGCCAGCACCGCTTCCTTCCTGTCCAAAATCAACCCTCTCGACGCTCGTTCAAAAAGCAGCGTTGTCCGGTTCGCCTCCGCAATCTTGCGCAGATTTTCCCCGCTGATCACCTGCAGATAGAACAGCCGCACCCCCAGGAACGCAAACCCCACGGTAAAACCAGCCAGCATCACGCGCAGACGATTTTCAGTTTCCGACCCGTTCACACAAAACTCCTCACACGCGCCGCACGGTCCATCCATTTATTCATCAGCCAAAACAGCACAGGCGTTGCCGCCAGATTATAAACCAGCTGAAGAAAAGTCACAGGCGCCCAAAACTTCCCCGCCGACCCGACAAAAAGCAATTCCAACAGCACCAACACCAGCAAATACAAAATGGACCCTGCAAACGACAACCCCAACTGCGCAGCAATTTTTTCCTCGTCAATCTTACCCTGCACCCGGCCAAACACATACCCGGTCAAAGTCATCCCAAACATCTGCGACCCAAACAGCGACAGACTCATCACATCCGCCATAAACCCCAACGCAAATCCGGACCACACCCCCGCAACCGGCCCGCGGTTCACTGCCGCAAAAATCGCCGCCAACAGCAGCAGATTCGGAAACGCCCCATACACACTCAACAAGTCCGTGCACAACAACTGCGCAAAAAACACACCCACCACCATCGCCGCGCCAAAAAACATTTTTCTCATTGATTACTAATCACCAGCACTTCCCTCAGTTCAGACAAAGACACCGCAGGTTTCAGTTCGCCCTTTTTAAATCCCGACTGCGCGCTGATCAACCGCGTCAACCTGCCGACCGGCAAACCCGGCGGAAAAATCCCGCCCAACCCGCTCGTGACCACCTCGTCCCCCACCTGAATATCCGCCCCCGGATCCAGATACTCCACAATCAGATACAAAGACCCCTGCCCAGTCATCAACCCTTGAGTCCCGCTCCTCGGAATCACAACCGCCACGGACGACAAAGGATCCGCAATCAGCAGCACCTTGCTCGCCCCGGCCCCGCATTCCAGCACACGTCCCACCACACCCCATTGCACCGCGCCCTGTTCCGAAGACTTGCCGCTTTCAGCCAGTACCGGTTCATCCGGACGCAGACCGTCCTGCGTGCCCTTATCCACCCACACCACAGATATCCAGTTTTGCACATCCCTTCCGGAAACTTCGCATATTTTGATGATATAAGAAAGAGACGATTTGAGTTCCAGCAGAA
>CAYHWZ010000340.1:0-2672 GCA_964359975.1 uncultured Elusimicrobia bacterium
CTCATTATACTATTTTTATCGTACGCGTACGATAATTCATGTGCAGAGGTCTTATTTTGGACAGCTGCTGATGTGAAAATTCTCAGCAATGTTCAGACGAAAAAGTTTGACTTTCCGAAGGATAAATGATTAAATGCAATGCTTACCATATATATGGAATATTCATTGTTCGTAGTGGTGCTGGCGGTAGCGCTGGCAATTTTCTTCGATTTTTCCAACGGGTTCCACGATTCGGCTAATCAAGTGGCAACGGTGATTTCGTCGCGTGCGCTTTCACCGGAAGTGGCGTTGATCATTGCGGCTGTGGCGGACTTTTGCGGAGCGTATTTTCTCGGGACAAACGTGGCAAAGACTATCGGCAAGGGAATCGTTGACCCGGAAATCATCAAAACATCATCGTTTGGGATATATGTACTGATAAGCGCGATTTGCGGGGCGATCGGGTGGAATGTCATCACGTGGTATTTCGGAATTCCATCGAGCAGTTCGCACGCCTTGATTGGCGGACTGGTCGGCGCGTTTGTGGCCGGGTGGGGGACGGGTCCGGTGCAATGGGTCAATGTCCGCAACATTGTGCTTGTGATGCTGGTCTCTCCGCTGGTCGGATTTTTCTGCACTTTTCTTTTCACCAAAACTACTTTTTTCTTTTCGCAATGGGCCTCGCCGAAAGCAAATACGCTGTTCAAAAATCTGCAGGTGCTTTCTTTGATATGGCAATCTCTGGCGCATGGAACGAATGACGCGCAGAAGACAATGGGCGTAATCACTTTTGCGCTGATTATCACGAACCGTTATCAGCCGCCGCCGGGTGAAGGACTGCCGATTCCGCATTGGGTGGTGTTCGCTTGTTCGGCTGCAATGGCGCTGGGAATTGCGACGGGCGGGTGGCGCATCATCAAGAAGCTGGGGTCTGGTCTTTACCGTGTGCGTCCGATTCACAGTTTTGCGTCGCAGAGTACGTCGGCGGCGATTATGTATGCAACGTCGCTGTTCGGGTTTCCGATTTCAACTACGCAGGTCATTTCATCGTCCATTATGGGCGCGGGGTCGGCGTTCAGGCCAAAATCCGTGCGGTGGGCTGTGGCAGGCGACATGGTAGTGGCGTGGCTGATAACAATACCGGCGTCAGGGCTGATTGCCGGCGGGACTTTTCTGCTGATAAAAGCAGTATTTCTGTGAGATCCTATCCTAGAAACCCTGATGGCCTTTGGAAACCCGGGTTTGGAGCAGGTTCGAGGCGCGAGGAGTGGAGTCCGCCTAAGGCGGATAAAGGACGAGCAACGAAGAATATGCCCAAAGACGGGTTTCCCTTCGGGCAGGGCCAGTTTGGGCCCCGACTTCGTCACTCATCGTTTACATACAGAGAGTATGCTCGCTCTTCGTTCCTTGCCGAGATCCCAAACTGGCCCTGCCAAAGGCCGTCAGGGTTTTTAGGATAGGATCTAAAGGAGTTACATTATGTGGCCGTTTCCCCCGAGAAGTGACTTTTACAAGATGCTGTTGGACCAGGCGCAAAAAGTAGAGGAAGGACTGGCTGCTCTGCACGAATTCGCCATTGCTCCGTCGGAAGAAACGGGCAAGAAGGTGAACCTCATCGAAGAAGAAGCGGACAATCTGCGCCGCATTCTCATTGACGAGCTGAACCGTTCGTTTGTGACGCCGATTGACCGCGAAGATATTTTCGCCCTGTCACGCACGATTGACGATATGTGCGACTACGCCAAGTCCACTGTCGAAGAAATGCTTTTGTTTGAAGTGGGGTCGAACGAACATATTCTGAAAATGACGGAAGCGCTGCACAACGCGTCGCGCGACATAACGGCTGCGGTACGACTGATGAAAACGCATTCGCAAGCGGCCAACGACCATGTGGTGCGCGCGAAAAAAACCGAAAATTATCTTGAGCACCGTTACCGCGAGGCGCTGGCTGAACTTTTCAAGAACAAGGACGTTGTCTTTATCATGAAACTGCGCGAGATATACCGGCACTTGTCCAATGCCGCAGACCGCGGTGACGAGGCAGCCAATATTATCGGCGATATTCTGGTGAAAACTACCTGATCGAGGGGGACTTCAGTGAAACCGTATCTTAAAAAACTATTAGCAGCGTTTGCGCTGGCTCTGGCGGTTGCCGCAGGGTCGGCGTTTTATATTTATGAGAACACGGCGCGCATTCTCGTCTATCACACCAACGATATGCACGGGTGGATAATGCCGCAAAAAATCAAGTACCCCAGGGAAGACAAACAAGTGAATGCAGGCGGATTTGCGGCGCTGGCCTCGTATTTGAAAGACAAACCGAAAGGGTATCTGCTGATTGATTCCGGAGATTTTTTTCAGGGAACGCCGGAAGGAGACCTGTCCAAAGGCGATGCTCCGCTGGAATGTATGAACGCTATCGGGTACACGGCAGGCACATTAGGCAACCACGAGTTCGACCAGGGCGCGGAAAATGTGCGTCGTCTGATAAAAATGGCCAAACATCCGATTGTGGCCGCGAATATTTATGACACAAGGACCAATCAGCGGTCAAAGATGGCTGAACCGTACCTTATTAAGGAAATAGATGGCGTGAAAGTCGCCATCGTGGGGCTGGCGTCGTCCAACATGAAGAATCTGGTGCTGCCGAAAACTATTACGGGACTGCGTTTTGAAAGTGAAGCGGTGGAACT
>CAYHWZ010000341.1:0-2648 GCA_964359975.1 uncultured Elusimicrobia bacterium
ATGGATATCCTGCGCGGAGTCAATTTTTCTGAAAGTGATTCCAAAATCGGCACAATTTCAGAATGGTCCGCAGCGGACAGACCCGCCAGCGTCACCGCATCGTATCCCGTGCGTTTCAGCCCTTCATCCACCATCTGCACCAGACTCTGCATTTTGCGTTCGCGGTACGGACGATAAGTGAACCCCGCCTGACAAAACCGGCACCGCCACGGACACCCGCGTTGGATTTCCACATTCAGCCGGTCGTGCACCGTCTGCACAAACGGCACCACAGGCGCAATAAAATGACTGCCGCTGTCCGCCGCAAATTTTTCAATATCCGTCCGACGGTAAACAATCTTTGCAGCCGCACCCTCATACTTCGGCGCAATTTCCGCAAAAGTGCCGTCGGCGTTATACTTCACGTCATAAAGAGCCGGCACATACAATCCCGGAATCTTCGCCAGCTCTTTCAGCAGTTCAATACGTCCGCCGCCCGAAACTTTCCAGCTCTTCACCACATCAACCAGTTCCCCGACGATCTCTTCCCCGTCGCCGATCACCACCGCATCCAAAAAATCCGCCATAGGTTCCGGATTAACCGCGCACGGACCGCCCGCAATAATCAACGGATCGCCCATCCCCCGCTCCGACGAACGTACCGGTATGCCCGACAAATCCAGCATCTCCAGCACATTGGTATAACAAAGTTCATACGGCAACCCAAACCCCACCACGTCAAACTGATTGAGCGGGATCCTGTTCTCAAGTGAAAACAGCGGCGCCTTCTTTTCTCTCAACAAAGCAGCCAAATCCGAATCCGCCGCATACGCGCGCTCGGCAAATGCGTCATTCCGCCTGTTGATCACCTGATAAAGAATCTCAATCCCCGCATTCGCAAATCCCGTCTCATACAGGTCCGGAAAACAAAGACAGATACTCACCGCATTTTTCCGGAACTCCGCAGGTTTACTGATACTGTTCCACTCGCACCCCAGATAACGGCTCGGGCGGTTCACAAACGGAAACAAAGATTCGTAATCAAAATGTTTCCCCGCCACCGCCACCATATTTTTTTCCGCCAGTTTAATGTTCAATGAGCATACCTCCGCACATGTATAGAAAGCAACAGTCCCACCGCAGCCAAAGAAGAAACAAGTGCAGATCCGCCGTAAGAAAGAAACGGAATCGGAAGCCCTGTCACAGGAGCCAATCCCATCACCATCATCAAGTTAAGCGCCGTATAAAATCCGAACATTGAAGCAATCCCCACCGCCACCAACGTCCCGAAAAGGTCCCTCGAATCTCCCGCAATAGCCACACACCTCCACATCAGCACAAAATAAAAGAACAGCACCAACCCGCTCATCACAAACCCCAACTCCTCGCCCAACACGGAAAAAATAAAGTCCGTATGCTGTTCCGGCAAAAATCCAAGCCGCCCCTGCGTCCCGGAAAACAGACCCTTTCCAAGAATCTTCCCCGACCCCAATGCCACCATCGACTGAATAACATGATACCCCGAACCCAGCGGATCCAGACTCGGATTAAAGAAAACCGCCAGCCGTTTCCTCTGATAGTCTTTAATACTGTGAACCATCACTGAACTCGTGCACCAGCTCATACTGAACAGAGTGAACGCCCCGACGAACAGCAGCAGCGGCGCGCGGAACCTCAACTGTTTCACCACCCACCCCGCCAGCAGGAATAAAACTCCCAACACCGTCAAGAAAATAACCATTTCACGCCCCGCATACACAGCCCTGTACAGATAGCTCAATAACGCACTATGCTCCAGAATATCCGGCGACAGACTCAAGTAAGTGTGACCCAGCACCAGCGCTCCCGAAAGCCCGCCATAAACCACCAGCACCGCAAGATGCACCAGATTCGCCCCGGCCGCAAACAACACCCCGATCAGCACCGGAAAATAAACCAGCGTAGACCCAAAATCCGGCTGCATTAGAATCAAAAGAACATGCGGCGCCACAATCCCGAAAGCGCCCAGCATCACACCCGGCTGTTTGATTTCCTTCACATTCCTGCTGCACCACCCGGCCAAAATTAAAATGACCAGCAGCTTTGAAATCTCCGACGGCTGAAACGCAAACCCACCGAACTCAAACCACGCCTTGGCTCCCCTATGCATCTTCCCCACCACCAGCACCAACGCAAGAATCGAGATCGAAACCGCGAACAACGACTTCGAATACTGCTGAAAAATCTGATAGTTCAGCGTAGTCAAAATAAACACAGCCCCCATACCGATCAACATCGCCAGCATCTGTTTTCCCAAAAAGTATTCCGGCTTGCCGTACCTGGAACTCGACGAATAAACCATCACCAACCCCACCGCGCACAAAAAAAGAACCGTAAAAAACAGCCCCCAATCCAGATGTTTAATGAACCGCTGAAACACAGTATCACTCCGGTCAATATTCGAAGTAAAAACCATCGGCGACAATTTTCCCGCGCTCATAGACAAGACAGCCGCACCATACTAGTCACCCGAAACATCCTTCACCGGGACATCCACAGTCCCCTCGGCATTCAGCACGCCAGCTTCCTGCAGCGCCGCCACCAGCACTTTCCGTGCAGCCGGCGCAGCCGACACCGACCCTTTCAAACCATGCTCAATCACCACACCCACCGCAACCACAGGATTCTCC
>CAYHWZ010000342.1:0-2622 GCA_964359975.1 uncultured Elusimicrobia bacterium
TAAGTGGGGTTTCTATGCGGGCAAACCGTTCAACACTCCTTACACGTCATTGCCCGCAAAACGTCTGTTCCTCTCGGAATACGATATCAAGCTGATGCTGAAAGGCGGCAAAAAAGAATTGCGTGTCCCGCGCACGGCCATCGTCAGTCCTCTGGCTCAGGAATGGCTGGAATTCAGGGGAATAAAAATCTCGCGGGAATAAAGGAATAAATATCATGGGTCTCAGAGTTAACGAACTCCTGCAGTTGATGATTAAAGCCGGAATTTCCGATATTCATTTCAAAGTCGGGTCGCCGCCGCTCATCCGCGTGAACGGAAGCCTGACTCCCACGGAATTTGAACCGTTCACTCCAGCCGCCATCGAAGAGCTGGCCTTTTCTTTGATGAATGAAACTCAAAAAGCCAAATTTACCGAAGAGCATGAACTCGACATGTCCTACGCTGTTGACGGTTTGAGCCGGTTCCGCGTCAACGTGTACCGCCAGAAAGGCACTGTGGCGCTGACTCTCCGGGTAGTGCCGCTGAAAATCAAAACCATTGAGGAACTCAACCTGCCGGGCGAAGTGCTCATCAAACTGGCAGCAGAGTCGCGCGGTCTGGTGCTGGTCACCGGCATCACCGGTTCCGGCAAGACCACCACGCTCAATGCCATGATAAACCATATCAACGAAACCTCCAACGTGCACATTGTCACCGTCGAGGACCCGATTGAATATTATCATACGGACAAAAAATCATCCATTGTGCAGAGAGAAGTGGGACCGGACACACGCTCGTTTCAGAGCGCGCTCAAATATGTGCTGCGGCAAGACCCGGACGTGGTGGTCATCGGCGAGATGCGCGACCACGAAGCTATTGCAGCTGCCCTTACTGCGGCGGAAACCGGTCACCTGGTGCTCGGCACACTTCACACTATGGACGCCGTGCAGACCATTGACCGCATCGTGGATTCGTATCCCCCTCACCAACAGTCGCAGATCCGCATGCAGATAGGCAACGTACTGAAAGGCGTTGTCGCGCAACGGCTCATCTCGACTGCGGACAATACCGCGCGTCTGCCTGCAACGGAAATTCTGGTGGGTTCGTCCCTGGTCCGCAAACTTGTGGCTGAAGGCAAAACTCTCGAACTTTACCGCGCCATGGAACAGGGCGAATATTATAAGATGCACACTTTTGACCAGGACCTTGTCCGTCTCGTGCAGGAAAATAAAATCACCATGGAAGAAGCCCTGGACAATGCCACCAATCCCGAAGACCTTACACTCAAAGCGCGCGGTATAGGTTCACTGCGGTGATAAGGCAATGGGAAATCCTGCACTACCCGTCGGAACGGGATGATAGCCGTTACAGATTGAGTCTGTGGTCCGAAGGTAATGACGTGGCCAGGATCCGCAACTTTTTTCCCGGTCGTGTGGGCGCAGTCTGGATACCGCGCCGCAAACCGTACAACTGTTCTTTTTTTGTGTACCGTCTGGACCTCGACGAAAAGGCGGAACTGGAAGAAATGCTCTCAGGTAAAGTACCGTTCCCGGAAACTCCGCTTCCTTTTGTCGCATCCAAAGCTGTCAACGAAAAACTGAGCAGGGAAGACACGCAGGAAGTGGTCTTGATTGACGGACCTGCTCCCGAAGGTCCGGAAGTCAGCACCGGTGTCGGCGAAACATCGCGTTCAGTCCGGTCTGTGAGGATGGGATACTTTGTGCCGAGTTACCTGCCGGACGCCGGAGACCGCGTGCATTCCATTTTGGAAAAGACACTGACGGATAAAAAAGTTTCCGTGCTCTTTGAAAAGATTTTTTCTGTGACGTATCCATCGCTGTCCCTGACCGAGATACACAAACTCATTCGCCGCTGTCAGGAGGAATCTGTCACGCGCATCATTGCCGTGGGAGATCCGGCGCACATGCACGCGCTGTCCAAGATCGCGGCCGAAGCAAAAATTTTCGTCAGGCCCATGTCTGAGTCCGTGCTGGACCGCAACCTCTGGCTGACAATGGTGGCAGAAATTATTTCATTTGAATAGCCCGGCCCGTCAGGGTCATAGATTTTTATGATAGAAAAGTGGGAGATGGCGCATTTCCCGTTCGAGAAAGACGCCCGTAGGTTTAAAATCCGGATACGCGGCACAGAGCAGGACCTGCAGGACCTGGTCCGTTCCGTGCCCGGCACCTGCGGACGTCCGTTCGTCACGCTTTCCCAGGAATACAACTGGGCTTTCTACCTTTATGCCGTGACCGACGAACTGAAGGACAAGACGCTGGACACATTGAAAAAGTTCTCGCCCAATGGACAAGTAGTCGACGCGCCCACGCTTATCGTGGACAAGGAACTGCCCCCCATGCTGGAAGATGTACTCGAAGCCGCGGCCCGCACTCTGGGCAAAAGTTCCGAGTCAAGACCGGCTTCCGCCCGCCCAGCACCGGCTCCCGCTCCTGTTTCAGAACCTGCTCCTGTCCCTTCGGGCAGAGCCACGCAGTCAGCAGTGAAAGAAGATACCCGCACTTTGACCCTGGAATCCACCCCTCTTAATCCCAACTATACGTTCGCTGAATTTATCGTCGGCCCGAACAACCGGTTCACTCACGCGGCCGCGCAGGCAGTGGCTGTAAAACCCGGCAGTAT
>CAYHWZ010000343.1:0-2616 GCA_964359975.1 uncultured Elusimicrobia bacterium
GGTGGACTACACGCCGGGCGACGAATTCAAGGTTGATGAAGAGAAACATTATGCGCTGCGCAAGTCGTGGCGCAAGGATCTGCTGCAGTTCGCAGTGGGCGATGTGCGGGATTTTGAGAGGGTGATGGAAGTTTCACGCGGGGTGGATGTGGTGTTCCACGCGGCGGCGCTGAAGCAGGTGCCGATGTGCGAGTTTCACCCGTATGAAGCGGTGAAGACCAATATTTTCGGCGCGAACAATGTGCGGTTGGCTGCTATCCGCAACAATGTGAAGCGCGTGGTGGCTATCAGCACGGATAAGGCGGTGAAGCCGGTCAACGCGATGGGCATGACAAAATCCATTCAGGAAAAAATCATGCTGTCGAGCGAAGAGACCACATTTGAGACGCAGTTTGCCTGCGTGCGGTACGGGAATGTCATCGGGAGCAGGGGCAGCGTGATTCCTCTGTTCAAAGACAAGATCAAGCGGGGCGAACCGTTGACGGTGACGGAAGGCGGGATGACAAGGTTTCTGCTGACGCTGAAGGACGCGATTGACCTGGTGTTTTACGCGGCGGCGCGGACTAAGGAACGGGAGATTTTTGTGAAGAAAGCGCCTGCGTGTTATATCATGGATTTGGCGAAGACGTTGTCCAAACAGTTGACCGGAAAAAATAATTATCCTGTCAAAGAAGTGCCGATGCGTCCGGGCGAGAAAATCCATGAGGTGCTGGTTTCCGAGGAGGAAATGCCGCGCGCACGGGAAGAAGAGGAACATTTCATCATTTATCCGCACCTGCATTATACGCAGATGATGGAGAAAGGGCAGGGCAAATGGTTCCGCAAGTATTTGAAAGACCATGAGTATGCATCGTCCAATACGACGATTCTCGACGATAAAGGCATTGTGGCGCTGCTGAAAAAGGGAGGGTGGCTGTGAAATTGACTGTTGAGGGTAACTTGAGATGAACAGAAAAATTCCGCTGTTTCTTGGCAAGATTGAAGAGCGCAAGGCGGACGTATGCGTCGTAGGGTTGGGACAGGTGGGAATGCCGACGGCGCTGATATTTGCCGATTCCGGATTCAATGTAACGGGTTACGATATCAACGAGAAGATTGTGAACCAGATGAACCGGGGTGTGTGCCATTTCAGCGAGCCGGGTATCAATGAACTGCTGAAAGAGTGTCTGGAAAAGAAGCGGTTCCGCGCTTCGATTGATTTTAAAAAAACGCTGGCGTCGTCGGACGTGGTGATCATCTGCGTGCCTACGCCGCTGTCGGCGGAGAATAAGCCGAACCTCGACTTTTTGGCGGACGCGTGCAGGACGCTGGCGAAAAATCCGCTGAAGGACAAACTGATCGTGATTGAGAGTTCCATTCCGCCCGGCACTACGCGGAATCTGGTGATACCGATACTGCGGAAGAACAAGTACAAGCTTGACAAGGATTTTTGGGTGGTGTATATTCCGGAACGGCTCGCGCCGGGCAAGGCGCTGGAAGAGATAAGTAAGAATTCGCGCATCATCGGGTCTTATGACGCAGTCGGCGCGGAGATTGCGCGCGCGTTGTACAAGAATATCATCAAGAGCGATTTGCTCATCACGCAGGTGGACGTGGCGGAAACGTCAAAGCTCGTCGAAAATACGTACCGCGACGTGAACATTGCTTTTTCCAACGAGACTGCGAAAATCTGCGAACAGCTCGGCATTGACGTGATGGAAGTGGTGCGCGTGGCCAACACTCATCCGCGCGTGCATGTGCATGTGCCAGGCGTGGGCGTGGGCGGTCCGTGCATACCGAAAGACCCGTACCTTTTAATAAGTCCGTACCTGAAACTGAATCTGGACTTGGACGTTATCCCCCGCGCGCGCGCAGTGAACGAGGCCATGCCGCTGCATCTGGTTTCACTGACGGAAAAGGCGCTGAAGGAGGGCGGGATTTCTTTTAGCGATGCAACGGTGCTCTGTCTGGGTGTGGCGTATAAGGGAAATGTGAGCGACACGCGCAACACGCCAGCGGAAGATGTGGTGCGCGCTCTGCTGGATGCGGGCTCAAAGGTGTCGGCATATGACCCGTTCACCGACGAGACATTTGGCGCGAAGAAGTGCCGGAATCTTGATGAAGGAGTGAAGAGTGCGGACGCGGTGGTGATTTTGACTGACCATGACGAGTTCAGATTGCTGGATTTGGCAAAACTAAAAAAGCTGATGAAAAGGAATGCGGTGCTGGTGGACGGGCGCAGGATTTACAGTCCTGCAAAAGTGAAAAGCGCGGGGATACGATATGTCGCGGTGGGATTGGGCAGGTAAGCGCGTACTCGTCACCGGCGGCGCAGGCGCCATCGGGTCGAACCTGGTCTGCCGTCTGGCCGGGCCGCTCAGGTGCCGTGTTACGGTGCTGGACGACCTGTCACAAGGCCGGCTGTCGAATATCGGCGATGCCGTGAAAAATGGCGCTCGGTTTGTGCGCGGGAACATCAACAGCGAGCGCACGCTGAAGGCGATTTTCCAAAACCGGTTCGATGCGGTGTACCATCTGGCTGCGAGTTTTGCGAATGAACTTTCCGTCGAGAGACCGTTCAATGATCTGGAGTGCAATATTCGCGGCACGCTGAGTATTCTGCTCAAGTCCGCCAAG
>CAYHWZ010000344.1:0-2610 GCA_964359975.1 uncultured Elusimicrobia bacterium
GAGATTTCGCCCCAGCCAAGCTTTTTGTCGCGCAGTTCTGTCACTTTGGTCAGCGGCACTTTGAAGTAATCGGCAAGAGTCTGCGCACGGGTCTGTTCCTTTGCAGGGTCTTTTACCGTGTCCTTGTCAGTGTCGTCGTCCTTTTCAACGTCCGGTTTCTCGAACTCCGTTTTTTCAACGTCCGGTTTTCCCTTGAATTCCGGCGGAGTTTCTTTCCCCAGCGAATCATCGGCCAGCGCAAGAGCGCGCATACCGCCTGTGGAAAGGTAGAACGCCGTCATTCCTCCAAGTAACAGCATATACGCTTTTTTCATGTCCATGACCTCCTTTACAAACGCCTGTAATGTCGAGCGTTTTGGTACGCTTTCACTTTACTCAACACCTCAAGCCGGGCAAAGGTTTACCTGGTTCATCCGGTGTCCATGGCTGTTTGCCATTGCAAACTTTTTTGGTAGTATAAGTGTATACATGGTGAAGAGTCATAAGGACCCCTCGGATGGTCAGGATAGGACCATTCTCCTTCTGGTCAGCAGATGTCAGGAGGGCGACCAAGACGCTTTCGGCGATTTGGTGGATATTTTCAAGGAAAAGGCGTACGGTCTTGCCTACAGTTATTTGAATCACCGCCAGGACGCGGAGGATGTTTCGCAGGAAGCGTTCATCCGCGCTTTTAGTAAGATAAATTCGTATGATTCGAAGCTCGGTTCGTTCGGGTCGTGGCTGCTGAAGATTGTGGCGAACCTCTCCTTGAACAAGCTCCGCTGGAAAAAAATCAGGGCCCGTCTGACCGTTTCTCTCGACCATACTGTGGGTGACGCGGATTCGGACGACCCCATGCCGATGCAGGTAGAGGACACAAACGCGGATATTGACCCGCAAAAAAGCGCGGACAAAAGCTTCCAGGATAATCGCATGAAAACTGTAATGGCCGCGCTTTCCGAACAGCAGAGAACAGTGCTCCAGCTCAAATTTGTGCAGGGATACAAGATTTCGGAAGTGGCAAAAATAATGAACCTGGCGGAAGGGACTGTAAAGTCGCACCTTTTCCGCGCAGTGGAAAACTTGAAAGATGTAATGGGGGGAGGAGAAGTGGAATGAACTGTGAAAATGCACGTTTGCTTGCGGGGCTGTACGACGATGACGAACTGGGGGCTGAATCGGCCCGCGAACTGAAGGAACATCTTAATGTCTGCGCGGATTGCGCAAATGTCCTGGCTGAACGTGAAAAAATAGTCAGCCGTCTGCCCGGCCTGCCCGAACTTCCGCAATCTTATTGGGATTCGTACAAGCGGACTATCATGGAACGAATCGCAAAACCTCAGCCCATGATTCTCCGTCCGCAATGGCGCTGGGCCACGGCGCTGGCTCTGTGCTTTTTTGTCACGGGCGGCGTCTTCCTCTATAAGGTGCGCGAATATCAAAAGATGAATGCTGTTTACACTGAAATGGAAATTCTGGAAAATCTGGAAGTGTTGTCGCATGAAGATTTCAACAAGTGGGTGTCGCCGTGACTGGATTGAAGAAGTCCGCTCTTTTTTGCGCTGTTTTTGCTGTCTGCTGCACAGCCGTTTACTGCCGGGCGGAAACGGAAAGCGCCAAAGCCCGCTGGGAAACAATGTCTAAACTTGAAAAAATCCGCGTAATGCACAATCTCGAACTCTGGAAATCGTTATCTCCGGAAAAACAGGCCGAAATCCGCAGACGTCAGGAAACTTTCAAATCGCTTCCCGCAGATAAACAGAATGAACTGAGAGCGCGTGCGGGCATCGGGAGTCCTGAAGAACGTCCGGTCACACCTCCGGTCCCGTCTGAAGATACAACCCCGCGTTTGCCTCAGCCCAAACCTGGTGAACCGGACAACGCCGCTTACGTCAGGCATGGACGCCCTGACCGGGATAAAGAATCGCGGAAAAGTCAGCGCGCGGAAAGAACAGGCAGAGAGTCCGGCGTTGAACGGCGTCAGGGGTCGGAAAGGCCGCCCCGCGTCGAAAGAGCGGAACGTCCGTCGAGAATCGAACGCCCGTCCAGACCCGACCGACCGGAACATCCCGATCGTCCCGAACATCTTGCCCGTCCGGAACATGCCGCTCCGGAACGACCTGCCCGTCCGGAAATTGACAGGCATAACCGTTAGTGTCGTGTTTCATAAATCCCTTTACGTTCGTCACCCCGGCGAAAGCCGGGGTCCAGAACCGAAAACATTGCTGGATTCCGGCTTTCGCCGGAATGACGGCAAACCAAATGTAAAGAAGTGTTGGTTACACCACACTAACCGGATTTTATTTTCATGAGAATCATGCGCCGACTGATTCTGATATGTACAATCCTGTCAACAGTTCCGCAAGTTCGTGCGGCCCAGCTTTCCCCGTTCGTCAATTATGAATACACTTCAGGTTCTCAGGACTACTATTCTCATTCCGGAGGCGGAGGATTGCTGGTCCGGTTTCCCAACCGTCTGCGCGTTTCCGGGTACTACTCGCTGTTTACGGATACAGACTACAGTCTTATCCAGACCGCCAGCTTGAACTTGAAAGGGGCAATCAATCGAAACTATGAGTTGGGGACTTCGGTGATGCTGTCCGGGGGAAAACTGAAAGATTCGAACAGTAC
>CAYHWZ010000345.1:0-2594 GCA_964359975.1 uncultured Elusimicrobia bacterium
GCTCCGATATCTTGTATATCAAAGACCAGCGCGTCGAGGTTCCGCAGCATTTCTTCCGTCGGGCGTTTAGATGCTCCGTAGAGACTGTAGACAGGCAGACCGGTTTTCACATCGCGTCCGTCTTTGATGATTTCGCCGTGTCCGGCTTTGCCGCGGATACCGTGTTCGGGTGAAAAAAGCGCCATCAGTCTCACATCGCGCGCTGAGTGAATAAGGTCAATGGTGCTTTTGCCCCGGCTGTTGACGCCGGTATGATTGGTGATAAGACCGACACGTTTTCCTTTAAGAACAGCGAATTGGTCCTGCTCGAGCACGTCAATGCCGAGCATGACGATTGGCCTGGCATGCACGTATGACGGCAGCAAGAGCGCAAGGGCAATCAGAATTTTCTTCATATCAGTACCGTCCTTTTGAAATTGGTTCCCGGCGTTATTTTGCCGAGCAAAACTATGTGTGATGCGCCGGTTGCAGATGGGAGATGATTAGATTTTCCCTGCACCGCAAGCCACGCATATAGCGCAAACGCAAGCGGCTCTTTGGCCTGAGGGTGAATACCGGTCTCAGAGATGGAACGGACCTGGATAGGAGTCAGCAATGCGGACAAGTTTTTCATAAGAACTGGATTCATCACGCCTCCTCCGGAAACAAGAACCTCGGATGGACGGTGATTCGGCAGAATAAATTGCCGGTACGAATCCGCTATCGTGTACGCTGTAAAATAATTCAGTGTGGCGAGCGCATCGCGTGGACTGCTCCGTATAAGTTTGTGCATGTCCGCCGGCATAAAGTGTTTGTTAAAAAGTTCACGGCCGGTGGATTTCGGAGGTGGCCGTCTAAAGTAGGGATGCTTCGCCATTTTGTAAACCAACCGCAGATTGATCCCGCCATGGCGTGCCATACTGCCGTTCCTGTCAAAAGCCATTTTTCCGCGCGTGATTGAATGCACAGCCAAGTCCATCAAACAATTGCCCGGGCCGGTGTCAAAGGCAACTGCTTTCTTTACGCTTTTGCCGACGACGGAGACGTTGCCTATTCCGCCGATATTCTGCAAAGCGCGGACAGAACCGCCGCCGTAACACCATTGGTCGAAAAATGGAATCAGGGGTGCGCCGGAACCGCCGGCCGCAACATCCGCAGTGCGGAAATCAGAAACTACGCTGACGCCTGTCCGCTCAGCTATCACAGAAGGTTCCCCAATCTGAAAAGTGGACGGCACAGCGTCATCCGGACCGTGATAGATTGTCTGGCCGTGCGAACCGATGACGCAAATATTTATGCGCGGTATACGGTGTTTTTTGAGAAATTGATTGACTGCGTCTGCAAACGAGTGCCCCAATAAAAAGTTCAGCTGAGAGATTGCCGTTGTCTTCATATCCGGCGCTGAACGTATGAGCGCTGACATTTTGCGACGATACGCGAAAGTGTCATAAGCCAGCACATCATATCGGCGCGCACTGAAACGGGCGGCAATGATTGAAATCCCGTCCGCAGACGTGCCGGACATTATACCGAGCGCAATATTTTTCATTTTATCGAGCGAGAAAGATGCCCGTTGTTTTCCTGGAGAATTTGCCGGGATTCGCGCAACGAGACTTTCTTTATTGACATGACTACCGCGTTTTTTACGCTCCAGCCGGATTTGCGGAGAAGAGCAATCGCGCCGGAACGTGAAACTTTTGCGAGTTCCTGCACCAACCGGACGCCGCGTTCCCTTAATTTGCGCGATTTGGGCTGTAAATCCACCATACGGTTGCCGAAAACTTTTCCCAGTTTCACCATGGCTGATGTGGTGATCATGTTTAGCGCCATTTTTGTTGCGGTGCCGGATTTGAGACGCGTGGAACCGGAAACAATTTCAGGCCCGACGCGGAGCGTGATGACAGTTCGGGCAGTGCGCGCATCACTGAAACCGGCGCTGCAGGTCACCAGCGCAGTTTCTGCGCCGATGATCGAGGATTCGCGCAGAGCTGCTCCCACAAACGGGGTCACACCGCTTGCAGCTATCCCGATTACCAAATCACCTTTACGGACGCGCTTGCGCACCTCGTGCCGGGCGCGGACCTCATTATCTTCGGCTCCTTCCTGTGAACGGAAAACTGCTTTTCTGCCGCCGGCCATGATACACTGTGCTATTCGCGGTTCAGTTCCAAAAGTGGGCGGCAGTTCCGCAGCTTCCAGAACTCCGAGCCGGCCGCTCGTGCCCGCTCCGATGAAAAACAAACGCCCGCCATTTCTCAAACAGTCAACCAGCCGGTCCGCAACCAAAGCAATTTTGTTCTTTTCCCGTGCAACAGCTTTTACAACCAGATTATCTTCCCTGTTCATTGCTGAAATGATTTGAATGACAGACATGGCGTCCAGATTTCTGGTGCGCGGGTTGGATTGTTCGGTACTTAATCGGCGGTAATCAGACGGGTTCATTAACAGTGTCAGAGCCGGGCTTGCCGCCAAACCAGCCGAGTCCGAAGGTAATCACTGTGCCGATGACCAGCAGCCAGGTCCAGCCCAGTTCAAATATTTTCCTTTCAGAAAGGACCAGCAGCGTAAATACTATGACAGTGGAAACAGTCATGGCAATTACGTTCCATTTATTG
>CAYHWZ010000346.1:0-2566 GCA_964359975.1 uncultured Elusimicrobia bacterium
CGAATACCACTTATCCTCACTTCAAACGCGCAAAAACTTGATACAATAGAGATATGGCGAAACCCAGGAAATTGTTTTTGCGGAACAAAAGGCGGGCGGAACGGAGCGGGGGACGGCATCCGGGGCATCCGCAGCATCCTTCTCAGATTCAACATCAGCAGCATCCGCAGCAATCCCAACAGGCAGACGATTTTTCCAGTATCCTTAAACAGTCCGTCGGAAGCAAGGTGAATTCCGGCACTCATGTAACGCTCCATCTGGGTCCGGCGAATTCCGGGAAAACTTTCAGCGCGATTGAAATCCTTAAACAGTCGGCTACGGGTATTTATCTGGCGCCGCTCAGACTGCTGGCGTGGGAAGTTTCCGACAAGCTGAACGCGCAGGGTCATCCGTGCTCTCTGCTCACAGGCGAAGAAAAAATCATCATTCCGGACGCGCCGTTTTTGTCTGCCACGGTGGAGATGTTCAATCCGGATTTTCGCGGGGACTGCATTGTGCTCGACGAATCGCAGATGCTGGCCGACACTCAGCGCGGGTGGGCGTGGATGCGCGTGCTCTCCATGGCGCAGGTCCGCAGAATAGAAATCATCGCGTCGCCGGATTCCGAAGTCCTGCTTTCCAAAATCCTGAAAAAGCTGGGCTACAAATTTACAGTGATGCATCACGAACGTCTGGCGCCGCTGACTGTGGCGCAAAAACCGTGGCGAATTGACGCGCCGGAAGACCACACTATTTTTGTCGTGTTCAGCCGGGCGGGCGTGCTCAGTCTCAAGACTTATTTTGAGCGGCGAGGATGGTCGGTGTCCGCGATTTACGGCAACCTGCCGCCGGAAGTGAAACGCAAACAGGCGGAACATTTTCTGACGGGAAAATCCAAACTCTGCGTGGCCACGGACGCTATCGGCATGGGCATCAATCTGCCCGCGTCCAAAGTCTGTTTTACCACTCTCACCAAATACGACGGGCAGGACGAACGTATACTCACTCCGGCGGAAACGCGCCAGATTGCAGGCCGCGCCGGACGGTTCGGCATGAAAGAGAACGGTGAAGTCGGCGCGCTCACTCATGAGCAGATCAAACTGCTTCACCACCTGCTCTCCATCAAACCGCCGGACCTGGAATTTGCCCGCGTGGCGCCGGACATTTCGGAAATCGAAAGTATGACCGGTCCGCTCGCGCTCCGGCTCGATTATTGGGAAAAACATAAAGCCATACCGTCGGAACTGAAAGATATTATCCTGCCCATGGATTTGGAACATCAGAAAACGCTCGCGGGCTTCTTAAAGGAAGAAGAAGTGCAGCGGCTGGGTCTGGAGACTGTGTTCACCCTGATTAAAGCGCCGGCGAGCCGCGACACGTTTTCATTCTGGTGGGCGTGCGTGCGGAGCGTGATTGACAACAAACCGTTTCCGCTGCCGCTGGCTCTTTCGCGTCCGGACCCGCAGAAAGATGACCTCCTGCTCACCACGGAAAATTTCGTCGAGCAGTGCGACATCTATCTCTGGCTGTCCAACCGCAAAGAGTTGAGCCGTCACGGCGCGGACCGTGAAAAAGTGCTCCAACATAAATGGGACTTGATTGAAAAAATCGACCGCACTTTGACTGCAAAGACCGACCTGCGAAACAAATGCCGCAAATGCAACAACACTCTGCCGGTACTTCATTCCTATAGTATCTGCGAACCGTGTTTCCGTACAGGACAGCGCAAGTTTTTCCGAAAACCTAAGAACAGAAGATTCGGGTTTTAGACATGCACTTTGGGGAACAGGTGTGCGCAGACAGGTTTTTAGTATAATATTCACATGACACATACCCGTCGTCAGGTGGCGGTACTTTTTAATCCGGAAAAACCCGCGGCGCGCAGGGCTGTTTCCGCTCTGTCCAAATGGCTAAAAAAACAAGGCGTGCGTCCCATCCTCGGTTTTGCCGAACAGCCGCTGTCAAAATCCGAATTTGCCGTTGTGTTCGGCGGGGACGGCACTATCCTGCGCGCGGCACGCATTTTTGCGCCGCTCCGTATTCCCATTCTCGGCATCAACGTCGGGCGTCTGGGATTTCTCGCTGAAACTGATTTGAAAGATCTTTACCCTGTGCTGACCAAAGCCCTGCGCTCGGAACTGAGAATTGACGAACGGCTCATGGTAAAAGTGAGCGTTATCCGCAAAAACAAGCGCGCGCGGTTCTCGGCTTTGGCGCTGAACGACTGCTATTTTCACGCCGGGCCCAGTTCGCGGCTCACGGAAATCGAAGCCAATGTGAACGGCAAATATCTGGCCACGTACACAGGCGACGGGATCATTGTTTCCACGCCTACAGGTTCCACTGCATATTCCATGGCCGCGTCCGGACCCATTGTTTCGCCAAATTTGCCGGTCATGCTCATCACGCCTATCTGTCCGCACACGTTGGCGCAGAGACCCATCCTCGTATCCAGCCGCGACAAGATAGAGCTGACGATTGTGTCCGGAGCACAGAACCGGTACGTACTGCTTTCCATCGACGGTCAGGAAAATGTAAAAATCCAGGAAAGAGAACGTATCCTCGTCGAAGCCGCTCCGGAAAAAGC
>CAYHWZ010000347.1:0-2560 GCA_964359975.1 uncultured Elusimicrobia bacterium
CTCGGCGTAAAAATCCAAAATGGCGTGACTGTTGGCAAGGATGTGTCCTTTGCCGACCTGGAAAAAAAGCACGACGCGGTGTTTGTGGGCGTTGGTCTCGGTAAAACCGCTGACCTTGAAATCCCCGGCGAAGATTTGCCCGGCGCATACGACGCGCTCACTTTTATCGAGCAGGTAAAATCGCGGCAGTTCAACCGTATTGATGTGGGTCGCGTGGTTGCAGTCATCGGAGCGGGCAACACGGCCGTGGACGCTGTCACCCAGGCCAAACGGCTCGGCGCAGAACGCGTCATCATGATTTACCGTCGGTCGGAAGAAGAAATGCCCGCATACGACTACGAGTACGAGCTGGCGAAAAAAGACGCGATTGAGTTCATGTGGCTCACCGCGCCAAAACGAATCATCGGCACAAAGCATTTGGAAAAGCTCGAATGCATCAAAACCAAACTCGGAGCGCCCGACGAAAAAGGACGCCGTTCCCCGGTGCTGGTGCCGGGCTCAGAATTCACCATTGATGTGGACATGGTGATTAAATCGCTCGGCCAGACTGTCCAGCAGGAATTCATCAAATCACTGCCCAAAGTGGATTCCGACGCAAAAGGGCGCGTCAAAGTGAATCCGGAAACCATGCAGACATCAAATCCAAAATATTTCGCAGGCGGCGATTGCGTAAACGGCGGCAAAGAAGTGGTCAACGCTGTGCAGGACGGCAAAAAAGCCGCAGCCGGGATTCACAAAGTTTTGACCGGCCAGACCGTGGTGTTTCAGGGACTGCACACGCCCGCGCCCATCCAGATTAAGAGGTGATGACATGAGTGTAGATTTAAGCTGTAACTGTGCAGGAATAAAATCACCCAACCCGTTCTGGCTCGCAAGCGCGCCGCCGGCGGATTCCGCAGACCAGGTCATGCGCGCGTTCGACGCAGGATGGGGCGGAGCAGTCTGGAAAACGCTCGGCGAAGATCCCGCTGTCATCAATGTCTGCTCGCGTTACGGCAGTCTGGATATCAACGGACAAAAAATGGTGGGACTGAACAATATCGAACTCATCACCGACCGACCGCTTGAAGACAACCTGCGCGAAATCGCCATGGTGAAAAAACGTTATCCGAAACATGCAGTGGTGGTTTCGCTCATGGTGCCCTGCGAACGTAAACCCTGGCATGATATCGTGAAACGCGCCGAAGACACCGGATGCGACGGACTGGAACTGAATTTCGGATGCCCGCACGGCATGAGCGAACGCGGCATGGGCGCGGCAGTGGGACAAGTTCCGGAATACACCAAAATGGTTTTGGAATATGTTAAAGAAGTGGCGCGCACCCCTGTGCTCGCGAAACTGACACCCAATGTCACCGACGTCCGTTACCCGGCCATCGCAGCCAAAGAAGGCGGCGCGGACGGAGTATCTTTAATAAACACCATCAATTCCGTAATGGGCGTTAACCTGGAAACATTGGAACCCAGCCCGTCGCTCGGCGGCAAAATCGCGCACGGCGGATATTGCGGACCCGCGGTCAAACCTATTGCCTTGCACATGGTATCGTCCATCCTCACAGACCCGCGCCTTAAAGGAATCCCCGTGTCTGCCATAGGCGGAATATCAAACTGGCGCGACGCGGCGGAGTTCATGCTGCTCGGCGCCACATCGGTCCAGGTATGCACAGCCGTGATGCACTACGGTTTCCGCATCGTCGAGGACATGATTGAAGGACTCAGCAACTGGATGGAAGAAAAGAAATTCAAGAAGCTCGACGACTTTATCGGCATGGCCACACCGAAAATCGTGGAATGGAAAAATCTCGACCTGCACCACAAGACCATTGCGAAAATCGACACAGCCAAATGTATCGGTTGCGATCTCTGCTACGTGGCCTGCTGGGACGCGGCGCACCAGTGCATTGAAATGGTGAAAGGACAGAACGGCAACGCAGCCAAACGCACTGCGCGCGTGATAGAGGAAGACTGCGTGGGATGCAATCTCTGCTCGCTGGTCTGTCCCGTTGACAACTGCATAACCATGACCGATATACCGTCGGGACACGCGCCGTACACGTGGGACCAGTACATGAAAGCCGGGATGAAAGGTTACAACCCGATTTACAAACGCAGACATCCGGGCGCTTGATTTTTAAAGTCAAAACTACAAGGAGAAAATTATGTCCAGAATAGTGAAATGCGGTCTTATCCAGTGTTCCAACGTCCTGCATCCTGACAAGAATACTCTCGCAAAAGTTAAGAAAGCGATGATTGACAAACATATCAAGTTTATCGAGCAGGCCGGCAAGAAAGGCGTGCAGATGCTTTGCCTGCAGGAAATATTTTACGGACCGTATTTTTGCGCCGAGCAGAAAATCCGCTGGTACGAAACCGCCGAACCTATCCCCGGCCCAACGGTGACGCTCCTGTCCAAGTACGCGAAAAAATATAAGATGGTGTTGGTCATCCCTATTTACGAAACTCCCAGCACGGGAACTTACTACAATTCCGCAGCCGTGGTGGACGCGGACGGGAAACTCCTGGGAGTGTACCGCAAGAATCATATCCCGCACTGCGCACC
>CAYHWZ010000348.1:0-2554 GCA_964359975.1 uncultured Elusimicrobia bacterium
TCCGCCAGCCAGTTGGCAAAATTGACATTGACCGAAGCGGAAATCGCCTACAAGGCCGGCACACTGACAACTCCCTATTTCCAGTATTACAGCAACAAGGCCGCCGACGGTTCAGCGCTCGCGCGAACCGGAGCTGGCAACACTCCCGCAGTCACCAACATTGCCACTTTGGAAGCTTATAACAATGCAGCAATAACAGCGGATGCGACGTTCACCACGGTGAAAATCGGAGGCAAGACCCTCGATGTAATACCGGACCAGAAGATTGGCGACGCGTCCTACAAATATCTTAACGGAAGATATGCCACAGATTCATCGTTCCCGTCAGGCACGGACAAACTGAACATCCGTTTGATGGCCTATTACCCCAAGAGTGAGACGGAAACTCCGTATGAGCAGTATGACACCTATCTGATTTCTGACGAAGGAAAGATCGCGCCCATTACGGCCTTTGTTGGCAAACGGCGCGGTAGTGCAGAATTTAATCAGGAACTCATCAAGTGGAACTACCAGCAGATAACCCGCTCATCTGCCTTCGGCGGAACCCTGGGCAACGATGCATCCGGCAGAAACATCGACATCGTAGTAGAACCTAAAATCCTCCTAAAATCAGGATTAATCAAGTAGACCATGTCCGTCATTCCCGCGAACGCGAAAGCGGGAATCCACTCATCGCAGTACAGCACAGAGAATTAAAAGCTAATCTAATCCCCAAAAATTGATCACGCAAAGACTATAAACCCGGTGAGACTCCCTCTCCTTGAAAAGGAGAAGGGTGGGGTGAGCATTTGTTCGTTGATGAGAGGTTACCTACGACTGCGCAGCAGTTATTGACTATTCTTCAGCTTCGAGGAAACGTTCAGCTTCGAGGGCGGACATACAGCCGGTGCCGGCCGCAGTGATAGCTTGACGGTACATGGAATCCATTACATCTCCGCAGGCAAACACGCCCGGCACACTCGTGCGCGTTCTCCCGTCGGTAACAATGTATCTCTTCTCATCAAGTTTGAGTATACCTTCAAAAACTTTAGTGTTCGGCTGGTGGCCAATCGCCACAAAAAAACCGCTGCACGGAATCACGGATTCGGTTTTGGTCACAAGATTCTGAACCTTCACACCTTCCACACCCGTATTCCCAACCACTTCCGAAACCACACTGTTCCAGATAAAATTAATCTTCGGATTCTTCTGCGCCCGTTCCCGCATGATTTTTGAAGCGCGCAACTGGTCCCGGCGGTGAATCACCGACACTTTGGAAGCGAATTTTGTGAGGAAAAGAGACTCTTCTAATGCCGTGTCCCCGCCGCCTACCACGCAGACCTCTTTATTCTTGTAAAAAGCGCCGTCGCACACCGCACACGCTGACACACCTTTACCGTAAAATTTCTTCTCCGACGGTATTCCCATCCATTTGGCCGTTGCGCCCGTGGCAATAATCACAGTTTCCGCAGTCTCAGTCTTTCCGTCCGCAGTCGTCACCGTAAAAGGCCGCTTGCTGAAATCCACTTTCTCCACCAGATCCGTCCACATTTCCGTGCCGAACCGTTCCGCCTGTGCGCGCATCTTATCCATCAGTTCCGGCCCCATGATACCTTCCGGAAACCCCGGATAATTCTCCACATCGCTCGTTAGCATCAGTTGTCCGCCTGTCTCCGTACCGGAAATCAAAAGGGGAGAAAGATTCGCCCTGGCCGAATAAACCGCCGCCGTGTAACCCGCACATCCAGAACCTATAATAAGCACTTTTCTCATGCACCCATTTTACAAAATACACCTTTTGACTTCAATATAACCTTGTGCTAAAATCTATAAATGCACTCAGAAACATACGATTTCCGCTCAATCGAACCCAAATGGCGGAAACAGTGGGAACAACATCCCCAGTCCGCTGAAAAAGGCAAAGGCCCCAAATTTTATTGTCTGGTAATGTTCCCCTACCCGTCGGGAAAAATCCACATGGGACACGCGCGCAACTATTGTATCGGCGACGTTGTAGCCCGCTTCAAACGCATGCAGGGTTACCAGGTGCTCCACCCCATCGGATGGGACGCGTTCGGATTGCCCGCTGAAAACGCCGCCATCGAACACGGTACCGACCCCGGCAAATGGACTCACCAAAATATCGTTGACATGCGTCAGGACATTAAATCGCTCGGCATTTCGTACGACTGGGACTGCGAGTTCGCCACCTGCGACGCCGAATATTACCGCTGGAATCAATTCTTTTTCGTGCAGATGTTCAAACGCGGACTCGCCTACCGCAAAAAATCCGCAGTCAACTGGTGCGGCGGCTGCAAAACCGTCCTCGCTAACGAACAAGTCCACGAAGGACACTGCTGGCGCTGCCATTCCGAAGTCACCCCCAAAGAACTCGACCAATGGTTTTTGAAAATCAGCGACTACGCCGAACGTCTGCTCGACGATCTTGAACTCCTGCGCGGCAAATGGCCCGACGAAGTCATCGCCATGCAGCAGAACTGGATAGGAAAATCTGTCGGCGCGGAAGTGGATTTCGCCCTCTCCGAACCGTCCGCATCCATTTCAAAACTCACCG
>CAYHWZ010000349.1:0-2532 GCA_964359975.1 uncultured Elusimicrobia bacterium
CGAAACGGCCACCCGGACGGTGACTGCGGACAAAGTGCGCGAGGGGATGCTGGAATCTCCGGTCTGGCTGGCGAGAACGATTTTGAGACGGCAGACGGATTTTGGCGGGCCGCACGGGTTTTATCTGCCGGGGTGGATGGCGCGGTTTGCGACGCATTTTACGAAGAATATTGAACCGGCTTTGTTGGGGTCGAATTTTTCCATTTACCGGAAATGGCTGATGGATATGAACGGGTTTGACGAATCATTTAAGAGCCGGGGGTTGGGTGAGGACACGGATTTGCAGAGGCGGCTAAAGATGGCGGGCGCGCGGTTTGAATGGATAACGAACAGGGCGATACAGTTTCATCTGTGGCATCCGCTGGGCGAGGCCGGGGTACAGTCGAAAGAGACTTTGGAACGGCATAAGCAGGTTAATAATATGGTTGCGATCAAGGGGATACGGGAACTGCAGGGAAATCTTCCTTAGGTTTTAACACGCTTTTCGACATAGAAGATGTTTGGAGAATGGGGCACCCGACGGCAAACCCGTCTAAAAACACATCAACAAATATTAGAAAAACCTTCCGGAGGAACGACTTTAGCGGATTTCGAAAATGCGGACTTGGCCGGGCAACAGTTCCACTTTGAATTTGCCGGATATGGGAACGAACGGTTCGGACGTGAAAAGGTCAGTCAGCGATGGGACCAGTTCATTGTGATTAATCTCCAAATGTTTGGCGGACTTAAAATCCCCGTTGGCCGTTACCAAAAGCCGCGCTGATGAGTTTTTTCTCTCAAACACAAATGTTTTCTCGTCGCCCAGATGCCACGGCACAACCGTTTCAGGGGCAGGGTCTGAGAGCAGGTCCAGATATTTGACACGGATGGCGCTCACTTTGGCTATCCAATCACAGATAATGTCGGGCGTCTTCCACTTCAGCATTCCCTCGCTGAACAGGGGCAGGTTTTCCGACGGTAGTCTGGCGATCTGTTCCGGCGTGAAATTCAGGCCCGTGTTCACCGGATTCTTTTCCCCCAACTCGAATCCGTTGTGGATGAACGGGATGACCGGCAGCATATTGTTGACCGCCCAACTGAACCTGGAGTAAAGTGTGCCGCCGTTAAGCGATGCGGCGCGGGGAGAGTTGTGGCTTTCACTTGCGCCGAAATAGGGCACGGGGAACTTTTCCGTCGAATACCGCTGAAGAATCTTGCGCATTTTCACCGGGTCGTTTTCGTCGGACCACAGGTACCCGATGGCCGCGTTGTATCCGTGCTCGCGGCTCTCTTCGGTAGGATTGAAATTTTCTTCCCAGAAGGCAAAGTCAGGGTCAAGTTGACGAGCTTTGTGCACCATCTGTTCCAGCAGTTTGAGCGGCAGGGCGTGGCCCATGTCTATCATCACACCGTCTATGCCGAAATCGCGCTGATAGTGCGGCACGATATCTTCCACGGTTTTCCAGAGCGGAAGATTGGCGTGCTCGGCGCGGGCGAGCCGGGTGTCGTACATGCGGATGGTGTTGTAGGCGATATAGTTGAAATCAGGATGGTCGTACATGCGCAGATAGGTGACATCGTTCCACGGCGGCTGGTTATCGTCGGGCGGCCAATCCGCGAACGCGCCCGCAATCTTGACCCGCGTACCGTCTTTGAGAGTGCCTATCCATTGCCCTTTTTCCATTTTTATTCTGCCGGGCAAGGGCGGCTCGCGGAACATTTTGCGGTAATTTTCCGGTGGAGGAGTGGTACCGGTAAAATCCTCTTTCAGAACTTTTTCTTTAACTTTAACCAGGTCATCTTTGGGAAAAATCGGGGGACCGTACGAGTCCGCGTCGTCGGAACCGGGTTTACGGTTCGGGATTTCTTCGCGTATCCAGTAGAACCATTCGGGATGGTCTTTCACCCAGTCTGCGTCTTTGGATGCGGTGCGGAAAACGAATTCGACTACCACTCTCATACCCAGATGGTGCGCGGCTTCGACAAAAGCTTTGAACTCTTTTTCCACGCCGAGACCGAGCATGGGTTCGGCCAGGTTTTCGTCGATCTTGAACGCGTTGCGGATGGCGTAGGGCGAACCGAGCCGGCCTTTATTGCCGTCGGAACCGATGGACGTGATGGGCAAGAGATGAATCGTGTTCACGCCTAACCGTTCGAGGTGCGGGAGCAGGGCGATGGACTTTAAGAAAGTGCCGGTTTCGCGGAAGCCTGCGCTGTTTTTGGGCAAATCCAGTTTACCGTTTCCGTCGTGGTCAAAGGCAGTGGCCAGACGGACGAACAGGTTGTAAATCACAGCTTTGCGGCTCCATTCGCCATGTTTGCCGGAGACGCGTTCGCGGGCAGGAGAATGAATGATGCGCTCGACTTTTTCGCTGAAATATTCAAATGGGTTGACGGAAACAATTTCCGCTGGTCTATTCAAATCGTGGATTACAGGCACATAAAAATCCTGCACATTTTTCGTCTGCTTTTTTTTGAGCGTGTGATAAACCTGCTGCAGCGTATTCACTGCAGTCCCCTCTTTCCCGTCGGACAAACATTACAGAGAGGGCA
>CAYHWZ010000350.1:0-2530 GCA_964359975.1 uncultured Elusimicrobia bacterium
GAAACCGCCATCCGTGCTTTGCAGTCAGCCGGGTTGGTGGTGGTGTCCATACGGTACGTTACCCCGTTGCCGCACAACGGGTGCAGGCCGCCGAAACCGCGCCGGGTATGAAATCCAAGTATAGAGGAGAATAATAGATTTATGTCGCGATATATCGGAGCTGTCTGTAAATTGTGCCGGAGGGAAGGGACTAAACTTTTCTTGAAGGGCGAGAAATGTTTTACGAAATGTATTTTGGACAAGCGCAAAGAATTGCCGGGGCAGCATGGCCGCGCAAGAATGCGGAAACCGTCGGAATATTCCAAACGGTTGAGGGAAAAGCAGAAGCTGAGACGTATGATAGGGGTCAGCGAGCGCCCATTCCGCAGATACTTTGAGCTGGCATCCCGTCAGAAGGGAATGACCGGTGAAAACCTTTTAAGGATACTTGAAACACGGTTGGACAATGTGACGCACCGTTTGGGATTTACCATCTCAAAAGTGGCGGCGCGGCAGATGGTGCTGCACGGGCATATATTGGTGAACGGCAAGAGCGTCAGTGTGCCCTCCTATTCGCTCAAGCCCGGCGATGTCCTTTCCTTAAAAGAAGGGTCCAGAGATAACGTCCTTTTCCGCAAGTGGTGGGAACAGAGCCAGCAGTCCGCAGGCAGCGTGACATGGCTGGAACGCAATGCGGCGCAGTTCAGCGGAGCTATAAAAAACTGGCCGTCGCGTGACGAGATTTCGTTCCCGGTCAATGAACAGTTGATCGTAGAACTCTATTCTAAGTGAGGTGTATTCTAATATGAAACTGCAAGACTTTATTCTGCCGGAGAAGATCAAGTTCGATAAAGATAAGTTATCCGATAAGTACGGGCGGTTTGTGGCGGAACCTTTTGAACGCGGGTACGGGCACACGATTGGGAACTCTTTGCGGAGGATTTTGCTTTCCTCTCTGGAAGGCGCGGCTGTGACTGCGGTCAAGATTCCGGGCGTGTCGCATGAGTATTCTACCATCAAGGGCATAAAAGAAGATGCGATGGAGATTATTCTGAATCTGAAACAGCTCCGGTTCAAGATGTACAGTCAGGGTCCGGAATATTTGAAACTGAATGTGGGTAAGAAGAGTGAGGCACTGGGCGGTCATTTTGAAACCAATTCAAATGTGGAAGTGGTGAACAAGGACTTGGTAGTAGCTCACCTTAACCCGGGCGGAAAAATTGAGATGGAGATTGAGGTGACTCGCGGGCGCGGGTATCTGCCGTCGGAACGGAACAAGCGGTCTGACCGGAGTATTGATTATGTGGCAACGGATGCGATGTTTTCGCCTATCACAAAAGTTTATTACGAAGTGGAGAACGCGCGCGTGGGGCAAATCACGGACTATGACCGTCTGATTCTTGAAATCTGGACGGACGGTACGATTGCTCCGCTGGATGCGATGTCTTATTCCGCAAAAGTATTGCAGGACAGCGCGAATGTGTTCATCCCTGTGGACGAGACCAAGGTGCAGCCGGCGATTCCCATGGCTGTGACCAGCGGCGAAAAGGAAGTTTCGAATGAACTTCTTAACAAGCTTGTCACTGAGTTGGACTTTTCCGTGCGAGTGGTCAATTGTCTGAAGATTGCGAAGATCAATACGCTCGGCGAACTGGTGCGCAAATCCGAGGACGAACTGCTGGCATATAAGAATTTCGGCAAGACGTCGCTGGTTGAGATCAGAGCGAAGCTCGAGGAGATGGATCTCTCGCTCGGGATGCAGATCTAGGGAGATTTACTGTGAAGACTTTTGCCGGAAGGAAACTGAATCGTAAATCCGGTGCGCGGTTGGCTCTGCTGAGAAGTCAGGCGGAGAGTCTGCTGCAGCATGAAGTGATTCGCACGACTTTGCCTAAGGCAAAGGAAGTGTCGCGGTTTGCGGAGAAAATCATTACGTCGGCCAAGGGGGCAGACCTCAACAGCCGGCGGGCCGTGAGCCGTCATGTCATGGCTTTGACTGTGCGCAAGAAAATATTTGACGTGCTGGTGCCGCGTTATCAGCCGCGCGAAGGCGGGTACACGCAGATTACCCGCATTGGGCAGCGGGCTGGAGATGGTGCGCTTATGGCTGTGGTGCGTCTGGTCCCGTAGAAAATTTGTCATTGAATGTTTAATTCCCTTTTCGCCCTTTTTTCAAATGATATGGGTATTGACCTGGGCACGGCCAATACTCTGGTCTATGTAAAGGGGCAGGGAATTATTCTCCGTGAACCGTCGGTGGTGGCGATTGAAAGAGATCAGCGGCGCGTAATTGCCATCGGCGCGGAAGCGAAACGGATGCTTGGAAAGACGCCGGCCAATATCATTGCGGTGCGTCCGCTACGGAACGGTGTGATTGCAGATTTTGAAGTGACGGAACAGATGATAAGATATTTTATCAAGAAGGTCCACAACCGCCGCAGTTTGCTCCATCCTAGAATCGTCATCGGAATACCGTCGGGAATCACTGCAGTTGAACGCAGGGCTGTGCGCGAGTCTGCTGAACAGGCTGGAGCGCGCGAGGTTTATCTTA
>CAYHWZ010000351.1:0-1320 GCA_964359975.1 uncultured Elusimicrobia bacterium
TGCCCATATCCAAAGCCGCCGGACACATAGCAGCACAGACGCTCACTCCCTATCCGCCGGGTATTCCCATCCTGATACCGGGAGAGCGTATCACCAAGGAGATTTGCGATTATCTCGCGAATCTGACTGAGAAGGAACTCCGCGTGAGCGGACAGGAGACGGACATTCTGCGCACCATGAAAGTGGTGGCGCTGCACTAAATTTAGGTCCAAGGAGCATGGGTATGAAAAAAGCAACTTCAAAAAAACCATCGAAAACAGCCGCAAAGTCCGCGCATCCGGCCGCAAAGTCCGGTGGACAGCACATTATGCATCAGAAACTGCTCCTGGCCAAACGGGACGAACTGCTGGCTATGGTGAAACACAAGGACAGCGAGTTTTCCGACGGTGAAATCGGCGACGAAGCCGACGTGGCCAGTCAGACGCTTGAACGTGAAATGATGTTTGAGATGACAAACGGGGAGCGCATCATTCTGGACGATATCGAAGCCGCATTGAGAAGGATTGAAAAGGGCGATTTCGGTTCGTGCGAATCCTGCCGCAAGAAAATTTCCGCTGAACGTCTGCGCGCCATGCCCTGGGCGCGGTACTGCATCCAGTGCCAATCGCGCAACGAGTCGCCCGGACGCTGAAAAGAAACGAGCTGACGCTGGTACCGCCGGAGATTGAGAAATATCTCTCCGGGCTGGACCATGACCCGCATCCGCTGCTGGACATGATTGAACGGTACGCCGCAACTCAATCGTTCCGCGACGGTGCGCGAATCATACCATTTCCCATCGTCGGTCGTCTCGTTGGAAAAATCATTTATCAGTTGGCTCTTATGAACCGCGCCGAACGGGTGTTCGAATTGGGGTCCGGGTTCGGTTATTCCGCATACTGGTTCGCTAAAGCAATGGGACGCAGGGGCGAACTTTTTTTAACGGACGGGTCAGCGGAAAATCTTGTGCGTGCTGAAACGTTCCTGAGTCAGATACCGGACGGCCCTGCAATACATTGTATGGAAGGCGACGCATTGGCCTCTCTGTCACGCACAAAAGGTTCCTTCGATATCATTTTTCTGGACCTGGACAAATCATCGTATCCCGAAGCTTATTCGCGCGCACTGAAGCGCATCCGGCGCGGCGGCCTTTTAATTGCGGACAACACGCTCTGGTCGGGAAAAGTGGCGGACGTGCGGGTACAAGACGCGGATACGCGCGGCATACGGAAATTCAACAAACTTATATTTTCCAATCCCGCGCTGGTTTCAACGATACTGCCTGTGCGCGACGGGCTGGCCGTCTGCCTGAAAAAATGAGTCTTTATCTGAAACAGATGG
>CAYHWZ010000351.1:1330-2516 GCA_964359975.1 uncultured Elusimicrobia bacterium
CATATGGAAGTGGGTCCCATGGGAAATTTCGTCTATCTGGTCGGCGACAATGAAACACGCGAAGTCTGCGTGGTTGACCCGGCCTGGCAGATTGACACTATCCTGCGCACAGCGGAGAAGGAAAATTTGAAAATCGTCGGCGCGCTGGTCACGCACGGTCACTTTGACCACTGCAACGGTCTGGACGAACTTCTGCTGAAAGCCGATATCCCGGTCTATGTGCAGAAGGATGAGGCGGACTTTGTGAAATCGTTCGGCGCGGCGCACGAAGTCTTCGGCGCGTTTCCCGACGAAAATATACGCAAAATGTCGCACGGAGACAAACTGAAAATCGGCGGCACTGAAATAACTTTTCTGCATACGCCCGGACACACGCCGGGTTCGCAGTGTTTTCTGGTGAAAGATAATCTGGTATCAGGCGACACACTTTTCGTGCGAGGATGCGGCAGGTGCGATCTGCCCGGCGGCGACCCTGCAAAAATGTATGAATCGCTCACAAAAACTTTGATGAAACTGCCGGACAGCACTGTGCTGTACCCTGGACACAACTACGCGGACGAACCGTCGGCATCTTTTTCCGATGAGAAAAAGCGGAACCCGTACCTGGTGTGCAGTTCACTGGACTCGTTCCTCAGTCTGGTATCATGAATCTTAAAGGCCGCAAAATTGCGATTTTGGTGGAGCACCATTACCAGGACATGGAAGTCTGGTACCCGTATTTCCGTCTGAAAGAAGAAGGCGCGAACGTAGTGTTTGTGGGCAGCGGCAGCGCGAAGAATTTTCAGGGCAAGTTCGGTTATCCCGTGACTGTAGACCTCGATGCAGGCAAAGCTCGCGCCGCTAAATTTGACGCTGTGATTATTCCCGGAGGATGGGCCCCGGACTTTTTGAGACGGTATCCTGCGGTGCTCAAGTTTGTGCGCGAGATGGACCGCACAGGCAAAGTGGTGGCTGCGGTGTGTCATGCCGGTTGGGTGCTGGCTTCCGCAGGCGTTGCGCGGGGGAGAACGCTCACTTCATTTTCTGCCATCAAAGACGACATGATTCACGCCGGAGCAAAGTTCATCGACCGCGAAGTGGTGGTGGACAAAAACCTGGTCACATCCCGCACGCCGGACGATCTGCCTGCATTTTTAAGAGAACTCATCCATTTACTTTATTTAAGGAGAAAAATATGAAATACAAA
>CAYHWZ010000352.1:0-2485 GCA_964359975.1 uncultured Elusimicrobia bacterium
ATATGCGCAAACTTACAACGTGCCTGCGGCCGTGTCGCGGTGCGGCAACCTTTACGGGCCGGGCGACCTCAACTGGAGCCGCATTGTGCCCGGGACTTTCCGTTCCTTTATATTCGATGAAGCGCCGATTATCCGGAGCGACGGGACTTATCTGCGGGACTATCTTTTTGTCGGAGACGCTGTGGACGCGTATCTGACGCTCGCGGAAAATCTTCCGAAAATCAAAGGGCAGGCGTTCAATTTCGGCACGGAAAAACCGACCTCGGTGCTGGACCTTGTGGACATGATGCGCGATATCAGCGGCAAGAAGAATATCAAACCCAAAATCATGGCCACAGCCAAAGGCGAAATCAAAGACCAGTATTTGTCATCGGCAAAAGCGCTGAAAGAACTCAAGTGGAAAGCGCGCACTTCACTTAGTGACGCACTCAAGATTTCGTACGACTGGTATCTGGACTTTCTCAAGTAGACCCGCCGAATTGCTTTGACCCGAAAATTTACTGAGTTCCGCAATGCGCCTGTTTTGGTGACCGGCGCGACTGGTTTTGTCGGGCTGAACCTTGCGCCGGTGCTGGCGGATTTGGGCGCGAAAGTGTTTGGCATGGCGCGGGGGAGCTCGGATGTGTCGCACCTTGATAAGAGAGTGACGGTGTGCCGCGCGGATATTCTCGATTTGCCGTCGCTGAAGAACGCCGTGGAATCCTGCAAACCGAAATATGTGTTTCATCTGGCGGGGAAAATAAATCCGGCGCGCGATTTTGCGGTGGCGCAGGAATGTTTCAGTTTCAATCTTGCGGGTACGCTCAATCTGCTGGAATCTGTCGCAGGGCATGAACTTGAATCGTTCGTTTTGACCAGCACCACGGAAATCTACGGAAACAACAAAAGTCCGTTCACCGAAAATCAGACGCCGAATCCTCCGTCAGCGTACGCGATTTCTAAAGTGGCTGCGGAACAGCTGGCGCTGTTTTATTACCGGACGCGTCAGGTGCCGGCAGTGGTGGCGCGCATGACAAGCACTTATGGCCCGCACCTGAAAAAACCGCGGCTGATTGCAGCGGCGATTGAAGCGTGCGCGGAAAAATCCAATTTAAAGCTCACTTCCGGCAGGCAAAAACGGGACTTCCTTTATATCGGCGACGCGGTGGACGGACTGCTCCGCGCTGCAACAGAGCCGAAAGCGCGGGGTGAAATCATCAATCTGGGTTCGCCGCAATCGTACATGGTGCGCGAAGCAGTGGAAACGGTTTGCCGCGTGTCCGTACAGATGCCGCAAATCGAGTGGGGCACCGTAGCTGACCGCGCGAATGAAAATGTGAACTGGCGCACGAATGTGGGCAAAGCGCGCAAAATCCTCGGCTGGTCGCCGAAATTTCCGCTGGAAAAAGGGCTGGCTGAAATGTGGAAATGGCACGTTGGCAAGGCGCGGGCATGATTAGCAGGATTCCGAAAAAGTCTTTTGTTCCCGTCATTCCGGGGCTTGACCCCGGAATCCAGAAATCACGTTCAATCAAACGACTGGATTCCGGCTTTCGCCGGAATGACGACGGATGGAGACGTTCATGATGTCCCACAACAGGTTGGCGTGGTTCATTTTTGCGGCTGCATTGATTCTGCGGCTGGCTTTTATAGCGGCGTCTCCGGAACGGCCCATGTCGCTTGATGATTCGGCGGAGTGGAACAGGATGGGCGTGCGGTTTGCCGAAGGCGCGGGTTTTTTGACTCAAACTGAAGATCTGGACCCGAAACGTCCGCCGGTTTATCCGCTTTTTATTTCCGCAATTTACCGTATGCAGGGCATGGAAAACTTTTTTGCCGTCAAAGCTGCGCAGTGCGTTATCAACAGCGCGGCGTGTGTGCTGCTTTTTCTGATTGCTGCGCGGTTCGTGCATCCGGGCGCGGCATTGCTGGCAGGGTTGGTGTGCGCGGTGTATCCGCCATCGCTGATTTATTGCGGGATATTGCAGAGCGAGACTTTGTTCGGGTTTCTGCTGATGCTGTTTGTATATCTGTGGTTCAGGCACAGGGAGAATGCTTCGTGGGCAACGCTCGCCGGATGCGGGGCAGTGCTGGGGCTGGTGAATCTGACGCGCGGCACCACTTTATTTTTCCCGTTCGTATTGCTGGCAGCGCCTTTTGTTTTCCGTCGGGAAATGGCGCGCCGGAAACAGTACATCATAACGGCTGTGGTGAGTCTGCTGGTTGTGGCGCCGTGGACCTGGCGGAACTATAAAGTCTATCATGCGTTCATACCGATTATTTCCGGCGGGACGGAACTGGTGTGGTTCGGCACATTGCCGATTGAATCGCAGAAAGTTTACGGTGATGCGCCTGAGTTCAAGGCATTGAGTGTGCCGGCGGATTTGCGGGAATCGGAAAAGTTCTATCTGTAAGCTGCGATGGGACGGATTCGCGGGGATATGTCAGGATTTATTAAACTGACGCTGGAAAAGTTCCGCTATTTCTGGTTCAAACCGGTGGGGCA
>CAYHWZ010000353.1:0-2483 GCA_964359975.1 uncultured Elusimicrobia bacterium
GTCCATCCCACCGCCGCCGAACAAACCGCCCATTCCGGCGCTTTTACCCGCCTGTATCAGCACTACAATCACCATCAGCACACAGACAATTACGTGCAATGTGAAAATTAATCCATACATGGTTTACGCTCCGTACTTCAAGAGTTTCCCTGCATGCGCCATGGCCAGGGTCATAATGTCCTGCGACGAAATCCGTCCGAGTATCCCCTTCGCGCAGTCGTACTCGGTGAACCGTTCAGGTCCCCGATACATCGACTTTTTCGAGTAAATCAGCGTGGGCACCGGATGCCACGAATGAGCCGCCATTGCCGTCGGAGTGGAATGGTCTCCCGACACTGCAATTACGTCCGGGTTCAGGTTAAGCAGTTTCTCCAGTTCGCGGTCCATCTCTTCAATCGCAGCCACTTTCTTGTCAAAGTTCCCATCTTCACCTGCGGAATCCGTCGCCTTAAAGTGCAGAAAAAAGAAATCAAAACTGGACCAGTTTTCCGCCAATGTTTCAAATTCGCCAGCCAGCGTATCTTTCTTAACTTTGACCACTTTCATCCCCACCAACTGCGCCAAGCCCCGGTACATCGGATAAATTGCAATGGCCGCAGGCGTCAACTTATAAATATCCCCAAACGGCGGCAAATCCACCATCTTTGCAAACCCTCTAAGCAACAGACAGTTCGCCTTTGGCTGCCCTTTCAGCTTTGCCCGCGCTTCGGTCAGAAATTGATTGACAATTTTCTCACTCTTGCCGGCCGACGCGTTCAAGACTTTTGTCGGAATCGGCGCCACGCCTTCCTTCTGCGGGTCAGCGTCCGTCAACGCGTCCGACAATCCTTCTCCCCGGAAAATAACCGACACTCTGTGTTCGCGTACCGGGTAAACCTGCACTTCCGCGCCATCCACCTTTATTTCATTCAAAATCGCGCAAAGTTTCCGGTTCTCTTCCGTCGGAATCCGTCCCGCGCGCCGGTCCGTCAAAACATTCTTGTCCAAATCCAGTGTTGCAAAGTTCCCGCGCGAAGCCAGATCTTTTGCTGTCAGCGGCACTTCAATCCCGACAGTGTCCAAAAGTCCGCGCCCTATCGGATATTTCAGCGGGTCATACCCGAAAAGTCCCAGATGACCCGGCCCGCTGCCCGGCGTCACTCCCGTCAGCACCGGCACCTGCACACCGCACGCAGACCGTTTTGCCAGCTCGTCCAGACGCGGATGCTTCGCTGCTTCCAATTCGCTCATCCCCTTGTCCGGATGAATGACTCCGCCCAGACCGTCCATCACCACCATCACGATCTTGCTGTCAGTTTTGGTTGAAAGTGTTTTTATCAGTTCTTGATTATTCATATTTAGTTCTCAATTAAGGGCTGGATACCGGGCAGGAGTTTCCCTTCCAAAAATTCCAGACTCGCGCCTCCGCCTGTAGATATATGTGAAATCTTCGCCGACAGTCCCGACTTTTTCAATGCGGAAACCGAGTCTCCTCCGCCTACCACGCTGAACGCGCCCTGTTCCGTAGCATTTGCAATGGATTTGGCGCATTCCATAGTGCCCTGCGCAAATTCCGGTATCTCAAAAATACCCATGGGCCCGTTCCATAAAATCGTATTTGCGCCTTTGAGCAGTTCCGACACCTTTACGGAAGATTTCGGGCCAATGTCCACTCCCAGTTTACCGTCGGGAATGTCCTGTCCCTCTGTAACGGAACTTGGGGATCCTGCCTCCGGTTTGTCCGCTATCCGGTGGTCCAGCGGCAGATGCAGTTTTGGACCGAGCAGTGATTTCGCTAAATCAATCTTGTCTGCTTCGATGAGCGAGTTACCCACTTTCCGGCCTTGCGCCTTCAGCAAAGTGTACGCCATTGCTCCGCCGACAAAAAGCGCGTCAGTTTTTGAGAGCAGATTCTGAATCACGCCCAACTTGTCCGAAACTTTGGCCCCACCGAGTATGGCCACGAACGGTTTGGGCGGATTCTGCAAAATCGCTCCGAGCGCCTGCACTTCCTTCTGCAAAAGCAGTCCGGCTGAACTGTCCAAAAATTTCGTCACTGCGGAAGTGGACGCATGCGCTCTGTGCACCGCCCCAAACGCATCCTGCACAAACACTTCCGCCAGCGATGCCAAATCCTTGGCAAAAGATTCCACGTTCTTCTCTTCTTCCGGATGATAGCGCAGATTTTCCAATAAACAGACCTGACCTGGTTTCATCACGCCTGTCACCTTCACCGCTTCCGGGCCCACGCAATCCCGTGCAAAAAGCACTTCTTTTTTGAGCAGTTCCCCCAACCGTTTGGCCGCGGGTTCCAGAGAATATTTCGGGTTGACCGTGCCTTTGGGACGTCCGAGATGCGCGCAGAGAATCACAGCCGCGTTCTGTTTCAGCAAGTACTCGATGGTCGGCAAAGATTCGCGGATACGTGTATCGTCCGCCACTTTACCGTCCTGTAGGGGAACATTAAAGTCCACCCGCACCAGTACTTTTTTACCTGAAACCGG
>CAYHWZ010000354.1:0-2482 GCA_964359975.1 uncultured Elusimicrobia bacterium
GGAAATCGAGAGTCCGGATTCGTACGGCAGCACCACGTTGATGCCTGGTCCGGCGGGCGGCGGCTGCGGCATAGTTTTGCGTTTGGCTGTGGGCACGACCTTGTCCGGCTGCGGCACGAGCGCTTCGCCGGATTCCAGACGCCGACGCATCTCGTTCCAGCGGTTCTGGCTGTACCGGAGCAGACGGGCTTTTTCAATGGACGCTTCCAGTTCATACATGGATTTCTGTTCAGGCGGAGGTGTGTCGCGGAACGGATTTTTATCTTTTGGGTAAAGAGATTCTGCCAGAATAGCTTGAGGGAATATCAGCGTAATCGGTAACAAGAGGTTCCCAATTAAGAAGCCGACCCAAAGATTGCGCAAAATTTTCATGTATATAACTGAAAATTATACCTCATTTGGCACGGAGTCACAAGCTGAATTCAGCGGAGCTGAGTTCAGAGGGATGAGACAACAACGGCAACCCCTTTTCTTTCCCCCTTGCAAAGGGGGAACACACGTGTCCGCCGAATCGGCGGAAGAGGATCTGCAGTTGACTTTTGTTGTCTCATCCCTCATCCCTCTGACCTCATCCCTATGCTATAATATCCCATATGTTCCGCCTTCTTCACCGTTATGTCCTGCGCGAGTTTCTGGCTCCTTTTTGCGTGGGTTTGATGGTGTTCACGTTTGTGCTTATTCTTCACCAACTTTTTCTGATGATGGACCTTTTTTTGAACCGCGGCGTTGATATCACGATTATCGTGCGGCTCGCCGGTCTGATACTGCCGATGTCTTTGCCGCTGTCCATTCCTATGGCCGCGCTTTTCGGGGCGCTCATTGCATACGGACACATGTCTGAAGACGGCGAACTCACAGCGCTGCGCTCGTCGGGGTGCAGTCATGCTCAGTACACCTGGCCCGCGCTCTTCCTTTGTTTTCTCTCCAGTATTTTTCTCACTTACTTTAATCTCAGTCTCGCGCCCAGGGCTACGCAAAATTTCCGCAATCTTTACCACATGGTGGCAAAACAGAATCAGCTTGCGCTCTTTGCCCCCCGCGTCATGAACCATTTCGGCGACTACAAAGTCATCGTGGACAAAATGGACCGCAAGAAAAAAGTGCTCACCGGCATCAGCATCTATCACATGAATCCGGAAGGCGCGCCTACCCGTATCCTGGCCCCGCTCGGCGAAATTTCATCGAATCCGGACAAGGATATCATCCTCAGTCTGATCAATGGTTCCGTCCATCAGCCCAATCCTGAAAAGTTCAATGAATATACCATCACAAAGTTCAACCGGTACGCTTTGAGGATTCCCGTCACCATGGATTTGGAAAAACGGGTTCCGACTCCGCGCGAACTTACTTTCAGCGAACTGCAGGACGCTATCCGCGCGCAGCGTGAACACAATACCAGCCCTGCTCCTTACCAGACTGAACGCGACATGCGTGTGGCCATTGCGTTTGCCCCGGTGTTTTTTGTCTTTCTCGGTGCGGTTCTCGGCATCCGTCTGCGGAAGGGCAGTAAAGCAGTGGGTATCGGCATGAGCGTGGTGGTCATCCTCAGCTATTTCGGCCTGCTGGTGCTCATGGTGCCTTTGTCGTCGGAAGGATTGGGCAACAGCACGCTCCTCACCTGGATTCCGAACCTTGCGGCAGGCGGCGCAGGCGCGGCTCTCTGGTCAAAGTTGGCGCGTCAATGATACTGAACCGGTACATTGTCAAGGAATTTCTGAAACCGTTTCTGCTGACTGCGGCAATCTTTGCCATTGTCATACAGATGGGACACCTTTTCGACCGTCTGGAAACTTTCATGAAGAGTCACGTGGGCACGGAAATCATCGCGCTCTACCTGATGTCCATGCTGCCCTTGTGGCTGATTCAGGCCCTGCCTGTCTGCACTCTGATAGCAGGTGTGGTCACGCTTGGCACCATGTCGCAGACCGGCGAACTTTTCTGTCTGCGTGCCAGCGGTGTGCCGAGCATGAAGATTGTAAAACCCATTTTCATGGTCGGACTGGCGCTCACGCTACTCACTTTTGTCGCGGGCGATACGCTCATGCCGCGAGCCACAAATTTTGCGCGCGCTTTATACCGCCGTCATGTGGACAAAATGGGCGCGCACCGACCGGAATGGTTCGACATCATCGCCCTAGCCAAGAACCGCAAGCGTATCAGCGCCAAACGTCTTGACCTGAAAGCCAATGTGATGGACAAAGTTACTGTCGAGGAATATGGTGACGAGTACAATCTCCGGCAAGCGCTCATTGCCCAGCGCGCGGAATGTGACCCTGTGTCCGGATGGACTTTTTACGATGGGGTGGTGCGGCTGTTTTCCAAGAACGGGGACGAAATTGTGGAAGAGGAATCGTTCGCCGCAGCGCACATTGTCCTGCCTGAAAAACCCGCTGACTTGGTCCCCCATCTACTCCAGCCGGAAGAATTAACCACTAAAAAATTGAAAAAATATATTAAGAAGATAAATAAGTTAAATGTACCA
>CAYHWZ010000355.1:0-2463 GCA_964359975.1 uncultured Elusimicrobia bacterium
AACCCAAACTGATCGCAGTCCTGGGGATTTTCCTGGCATTGACCGCGTGTCAAAAGCGCATGGACGAATCCACTTTTACCGGCACATGGAACGTGCTTGAAGAAAATGAAGCAGCCGGAGGCAGGTCTGAAATGACCGTCACAGTGACTGCGGACAAAGACCGGTTCCGCATGGTGTCCAAGGGTCTGACGACTGAGATGATCACAGTTTATGATGAAGGAATGCTCCACACGAAAATCACGTATCTGGACCCCAGGTATGCCTCAGCAGCTCCGACAGTGCAGTCGCGCGCGGTGAAAGAACATGAATGGAAACCTCTCTGTTTCTGGAGAACGCCGCGTCAAGGCGAGAAGTCTCCGGGCGGCGACATTGCAGGGCGCGCCACAGTTTTGTACAAGTCCGGTGAAAAGCGGCCGGACGGCGAAGTTGCCATGCAGGTTTGGTCCGACGAAAAAGAAGGCATCACCCTTAAAAGCATTTCGACCGTGTATTCCAAACAGATTGGACAAGTGGTTATGAGAAAGACCGAGGAATGCAAAAGTATTCAGTTCGGTCCCGTAGACCCGGCGTCTTTCAACAAACCCTGACATAATTCCCACATGTTCATACTTGCGCCTGTCTGGCACAAGTCCGAACATCTGCCCATAGCAACTGCGCTGCTTGTGCTGGCGAACATTTTGATATTCGCCATATTTTGGCCGCTTGAACTCAAGCACGATTCGCTGGTCAGCCGGGACGAAGTGCTGAGTTCGGCGGAAAAACTGGCGCAGATTCTGCTGAACAAAGATTCGGGACTCACGCAGGAAATGAAAGACCGCATCACCGCTGACCGGCAGAGTGAAACTTTTCCCTCCCTCCCGACACTGGAACTGTTCCGCCGGATTCAAGAAGACCCCAACTCGCTGAACGGTGAACTCCGTTATAAATGGAACCTTCAGTACCCTGTATTTGAACCCCTGCTCAAAGCAAATGTAAGGAAACCTGGTCGACAGACATTTTATAACCGGTGGGGATACCGGCCCAGAGAAAGTGACTGGTCCGGACTTTTCACTCACCAGTTTTTGCACGCGGGGTTTGTGCATTTGTTGTTCAACATGCTGTTTCTGTGGACTGCGGGATGCGTACTTGAATCAAAGATGGGGTGGAAGTTTTTATTTATATATTTTTTGGGCGGAGCTGCGGGTGCGCTGGCACAAACTCATCTTGGCGCGTCTACTTTTGACACCATGGTCGGCGCGTCGGGTTCGATTTCCGCATTGCTTGGCTTTTCGCTGATTGTATTTCCGTCTGCGACAGTGACCTTGTTTTATCTGCTGGTAATCAGCATTTCGCCGCGCACAGGATTTTTCGAGTCGCCGCTATGGTTTTTTGTTCCGTTATGGCTTTTCGATCAGATATGGATGTCGCTGCTAACGGCGAAGATGGCGTTCGTCAACACAGGATTTGCAGCGCATTTGGGAGGTTTTGCGTTTGGCGCGGTGAGCGCGTTGCTATATATTTTCAGAAGGAATCGGGAGTGAACCAGCCCCGGGTATGAATTCCGCCGGAAAAACTGGCGGGGACGACGGGATTTGAACCCGCGATCTCTGCCTTGACAGGGCAGCGTGTTAGGCCAGGCTACACCACATCCCCAAATTAACCAGATGTCAAAAATTACTGCAGATGTACGGTTGTATTATATCAAATTTTACGGATTAGGCGGGGCTTTCACAAAAAACTGCTGTCCTATAACCTTCCCGTTTTTTGCCAACACGGGAAGGTTATAGGGGATTCTTAACGCACTACTGCAATTTTGCCGGTTTTGTGCAGGGTCGGAGCGTTCTCTTTGTAGGCGTCAAAACTGTAGAGATAAACTCCGCTGGCGGCATCGTTCAGGTTCCAGTTGTACTCGTAGGCCCATTGACCACGCACGATTTTGGGTTCAGTCAGCACCACGTCCTTCACCTTTTGGCCGATCTCGTTGTATATTCTTAAGTCCACTCTGTTGGCCAGGCCGGTCTGTATGTGCAGGGTGATTTCGCTTTCACGTACCGCAGGGTTCGGATATGCATAGACTTCGCGCAAGGTGTAGTCACCGAGTGATTCGTCCACGGCGCTATTGGCCGCAAGCAATCCGAAGACGGAGAAATGTCTGGTCTTTGCTTTGAGTGTCTTTTTCACCGTGTCAATCTTCACAATCTCCAGTTTCTCGCCCCACTCCTGTTTCACCTCGTCGTACGCGTATGCCACCAGCTCTGTTTCCTTGATGTCCGTACCGTCTACTATCCCGTCGCGGTTCTTATCGCTGTAGGGCAGTGTCAGGACTGCGAACTGGCCGAGCAGGTCGTGCTGCGCCACATCGCCGCTCTTCAGGTCTATGACCAGTTCGATCCCGGCGGATTTCAGCTGTTTTTGAATCGGGCGCGTGCTCTGCACGTTCAGACGCACGGTGATGGACATGTCACTGCTCCCCAACGCGGCTCC
>CAYHWZ010000356.1:0-2460 GCA_964359975.1 uncultured Elusimicrobia bacterium
GCGAGGACTCGATCATTCTCAAAATATCTTCTTTCTTAATCCCTTTGTCGCGCTCGATTTGTTCGAGCACCGGCATCAGGGACGCTTTGCCTTCAAACATACTTCCTCCTAGATAATGTCCAGATTCGCTTTTGCAACGGAAGCCAGCGGTATTTTCACCCTGCCGGAAGTGATATCATCAATTTCAATCATGCCTTCCGAACACTGGACCAACAGTCCTGCAAAATTCTTTTGGTTCTTGTCTGGGGACAAGGGCGCGTATAGTGAAATCTTTGCCTTCTGCCCGATAAATCTGCGGTAATCCGCTTCTTTTTTGAGCGGACGGTTAATCCCCGGAGACGAAACCTCCAGCACGTACGCTTCTGTCAAAAGGTCTGACGTATCCAACACCGCGCCCACGAAGTCCGTCACTTTCTCGCAATCGTCCAGCGTAATCCCGCTGCCTTTGGCGCCGGGCAATGAATTCTCTGTTTTGTCCACAAAAATCCTGACCACCCACAGTCCGGCTTCTTTGCGATACTGAGAATCCACCAACTAAAAAGAATGTTCCGTCAAAACGAGAAGGATCAAATCTTCGATTTCTTTAACCGTGCTCATCGCGTCTCCAAAAAACAAAAAGTGGCCTTGCGTCTGCCACTTTGAATCATTGAATTATACGATTTTTACTGCAGGGATGTCAAATCAGGTTTTGAGGAGTTCCTGCACTTTGCCAAGGACCGCTGATTCAGGAATGTGGACCGGCTCTTTCTCCGACCGCTTTTTGATTTCCACGGTCTGATTGGCAATGCCCTTTTCGCTGACAGTGACGCGCACGGGTATGCCGAGCAGGTCAGCGTCTTTGAATTTTATGCCTGCGCGCTCGCGCCTGTCATCGAGGAGAGTGTCAATTCCCGCGGCCTGGCACTGCGCATAGATACGGTCGCACCATTCGCGCGTGACTGCCTCGTCATAGTTCACCGGCACCACTGACACCTGATAAGGTGCTATGGCTGACGGCCAGACAATTCCGTTATCGTCGTGACACTGCTCTATTGCCGCAGCCACTACTCTCGACACGCCGATTCCGTAACAGCCCATTACAAACGGTATAGATTTCCCGCCTTCGTCTAGGTAAACGGCTTTCATGGATTCAGAATACTTGGTACCGAGCTTAAAAGTGTGTCCGACTTCTATGCCGCGCGAAAAGAACAGTTCCTTTTCTTCCCCGCGCGCCGAGCATCTGGGACACTTGTCGCCCTGTCTGGCATTCCGCAAGTCCGCAAATTCGTCCGGCTGAAAGTCGCGCCCCACATTAATGTTAATTTGATGAAAATCTTTTTTGTTCGCGCCTGAAATTCCATTGACAATATTCTTTATCAGATGATCTGCAATAATTTTGCAGTTCCCGTCATGTTTCGCGCATCGGTCCTTAAGTCCTACGGGTCCGGCGAATCCCACGGCACAGTCCGCCAGTTTAGAGTACTGTTCCTCGGACATCCGCGTCACAACACCTGACTTAAAAAAACGGGCCAGTTTGGACTGGTTCAGTTCGCAGTCGCCGCGGACAAGAGCCACCACAGGTTTACCGTCCACAAGATAGAACATGGTCTTGATGAACTTTTCCGCCGGAGCATTCATCACTTTGGCAACGTCCTCCACGGTCCATGCGCCGGGCGTGGAAACATCTTCAAGCCCCTTCAGAGCTTCCTTATCCGGCTGGCCTGCTGATATGCATTCCGCGCGTTCAACGTTGGCTGCGTATCCGCATTCACAACTCACCATCTCTTCTTCGCCTGTTCCAGCCATGACCATGAACTCATGCGAAAAACTCCCGCCAATGGCGCCGGTTTCCGCTTCCACCGGACGGAACTTCAATCCGCACCGCGTGAAAATTCTTTTGTACGCTTCAAAAACTTTTTGATAATACTGTTCAGCGTCAGACTCGTCCGCATGGAACGAATAGGCGTCCTTCATATAAAATTCGCGCGCGCGCATGACGCCGAACCGCGGCCTGATTTCATCGCGGAACTTGGTGGCGAACTGGTAAAACATGGCCGGTAATTGACGGTAAGACCTCACATCTCTTCGCACCAAGTCGGTAATCACTTCTTCCGCCGTCGGAGCAAAACAGAATTCCGCACCCTTACGGTCTTTTATTCTCAGCAGTTCTTTCCCGTACACGTTCCACCGTCCGGTCTCTTCCCAAAATTCTTTCGGCTGTACGTGGGGGAGCCACACTTCCTGTCCCCCGGCGGAATTCATTTCCTCTCTCACTATCTGCTCAACCTTTTTAAGTACGCGCAAGCCCAGCGGCAGCCAGTCGTACAGACCGGACGCCACTTTCCGTATCATACCGGCGCGGAACATCAGTTTCGCGGATACTATATCCGCATCTTTCGGCGCGTCGCGTAACGTGGGAATAAGCGCTTGTGAAAATCTCATGAAATGTTCAGATGAGCAGCGAGGATGTCAGGATTATCT
>CAYHWZ010000357.1:0-2439 GCA_964359975.1 uncultured Elusimicrobia bacterium
CAAAACGCGCCATTGACCTGCACCACGGATCGCTCTCGCTGGTCAGTTCCAAAGACCAGGGCACTACAGTCACGGTCCAGATTCCCTTGCAGAAATCAGCCTAATAGTAGATGGCCAACATCCTCATCGCCGACCCGGACGACGGTATCCGCAAAGTGCTTGAACAGGCCTTGCACGGAGCCGGCCACACTTTTTTCACCGCTGACGACGCGTCCAAAGCTGTGGAAATCGTCCAGGGACAGTCCATTCACATCGTGCTTACCGATATGGAACTCACCACCCCCGACGGCAACGAACTGTACAAAGAAATAAAAAAACTGAAACCTTCCACGCAGGTCGTCATCCTCACCGAACCGGGCGAACAAGATGCCGAAGACGCCATAGACGCTGGCGCGTTCGCTTCCATTGCCAAACCGTTCAATTTGGAAGAAGTGCGCCGTATCGTCAAAGAAGCCGTGCCTCAATCTCTGGAAACTTTGTCCCGCGTACAGCCGCCTCCACCCGAACCAAAAAAAACAGAACCTCAACCATCCGGCAAAAAAGTCTGGATCATCGGAGTCATTCTCGCGCTGTTGTTCCTCGGCGGTCTTGGCGGCGGCGGATACTGGGGATACCGTTACTACCTCTCGCAAAAAGTGCCTCCTGTCAAAATCTACGCCATCCCGTACGCCCACCTGTCCAGCATCGCGCTCGACGGCCGCAATTTCTGGAGCTGCGACTGGTTCAATCAAAGCATCTACAAACACCAGATGTATGCAGTGCTCACATTGTCGCGCACTTTTCTGAAAGAAGACGCGCACCCTTCATCCGTGGCCTGGGACGGCAAAAACCTTTGGTCCATCTCCGGATGGGAACACAAACTCATCCGCCACAAGAACGACGACACGCTTGCGGTGGAAACCGAAATATACAGCCCGTTCAACGAGCCGGCCGGCATGATTCACGACAGCGGATATTTCTGGGTCTGCGACACGCGCGACCAGAAAATCCTGAAGTTCACCGTGCGCGGCAGTCATCTGGAAATCGTGGAAAAGTTCAACAGTCCGGGCCAAAAACCCATCGGGCTCAGCCGCGACGGAGATTTCATCTGGAGTCTGGATTCAAAGTCCGGTCTGATGTACAAGCATCTGGCCGCGCAGAATTTCAAAGTGATGGAAGTCTATGCCCTGCCGGAAGAAATCCAGCGTGAAAATATCGTCTGCATGGCACGGGACGGCAGTTTATTCTGGCTGGGCGCGGAATCGTCGCAAAAAGTGTATCAGATAGATTTTAAAAATCTAAAACTCGTAAGCAAGGCGGAGCAACCATGAGAAAAAACTTCCTGCCGTTTTCAAGACCTGCGCTCGGACGCGAAGAGATCCGCGAAGTGGTGCATTCGCTGAAATCCGGATGGATCACCACCGGTCCCAAAGTGCAGAAATTTGAATCTGATTTTGCGCAGTATACGAAAAGCCCGTACGCTATCGCGGTGAATTCAGCCACGTCCGGACTGCACCTTGCTTACCTGGCCGCAGGCATCAAACCGGGCGACGAAATCATCACCAGCCCCGTCACTTTCATCTCGACTGTGAGCATGATGCTGGCCGCGCGCGCCAAACCCGTACTCGCCGACGTGAATCCCGCGACTCTCAACATTGACCCGGACGAAATCGAACGCCGCATCACCCGCCGCACCCGCGCCATTGTGCCCGTGCACTTTGCCGGACTTCCCTGCGACATGGACCGTATCCGCGCCATCGCATCCAAACACCGTCTGAAAATAATTGAAGATGCGGCCCACGCGCTCGGCACTGAATATAAAGGACACATCATCGGTTCCATTTCCGACGCCACGGTTTTCAGTTTTCATCCGATAAAAAATATCACCACAGGCGAGGGGGGAATGATCACCACTGCAAACAGAAAGTGGGCGGACCAAATGACGCTCCAGCGGTTTCACGGAATGTCCAAGACTGCGTGGAAAAGATATACCAAAACCGGTTCACCGCTCTACGACATATCCACGCTCGGATACAAGTACAACATGATGGACATCCAGGCAGCGCTCGGTATCCACCAACTCGCCCGGCTCGAAAAGCTGAACCGCGTGCGCGAAACCTGGGCGCAGATCTATCGCAACGAATTCAACACGCTCGACGGTGTCCGCATACAGCAATTTCCGGATTACGCGTTCAAACATTGCTGGCACCTGTTTGTGATGATGGTGGATTCCACACGGTTGAAAATAGGACGTGACGAATTCATCCAGGAAATGTCGCGCCGCAATATCGGCACAGGCGTGCATTTCACCGCCGTGCACCGCCACTCGCATTACCGCAAATTGTTCACTCCTGCCGAGCGCCGCCTGCCGCACGCTAACCGCATTTCCGACAGTATTCTGTCCCTGCCGCTTTATCCCGGCATGACACGCGAAGATGTCCAGGACGTGGTTGACGCGGT
>CAYHWZ010000358.1:0-2406 GCA_964359975.1 uncultured Elusimicrobia bacterium
TTTGCAACAGCTTTTGCCAGCAAAGTTTTCCCCGTGCCCGGCGCGCCGTAAAGCAGCACCCCTTTCGGAATCTTCCCGCCCAGCTTCTGGAATTTCGCCGGGTCTTTAAGGAACTCAATGATTTCGCGCAGCTCTTCCTTCACTTCGTCGCATCCCGCCACATCCGCAAAAGTGACTTTAACTTTTTTGTCCGACTGAAGCTTTGCCTTTGACCTGCCGAACGCCAGTGCCTGTTTCCCTCCGCCCTGCATGGGCCGGATGAGCAGCATCCAAAACACAAACCAGAAAATCAGCACATACACCAGATTCTGGAAAATCATCGGCCACCACGTGCGCTCCGATTCACCGCTGTACCGCACCTTGTAAGTTTCAAGCTCTTCGACAAGTTTCGGGTCCGGCAGAGGCACAGACTTAAATTCCACCTCTCGTCCGTCCGCGCCCTTCATCTTGCCCCGCACCAGGTCCGGACGCACCGCGACATCGCTGATTTTCCCGTCGCGAAGATTCTGCTTGAACGTGGAATACGGAATCTCCTGTTCCACCTTCATAGTGCCGACCAGCCGCACCACGATCATCAGCGACACAAATACCAGTATCCAGACCAAAAAATGTTTTGCGATTTTATTTTTCATTTTAACGGGTGTAAACCTCACGTTTCAGAGTTCCTATATATGGCAGATGCCGGTACCGTTCCGCATAATCCAGACCGTACCCCACGACAAATTCATTCGGTATTTTAAACCCCACATAATCCGCAGAAACTTTCACCTTTCTATTCTCCGGCTTGTCCAGAAACGCGCACACTTTGAGCGAATGCGGATGCCGAGTCCTGATATTGTCCACCAGATATTTCACCGTCAGACCCGTGTCCAGCAAATCTTCCACGAGCAGCACATCTTTTCCTTCCGGACTTTCGCGCAGGTCCATGATAACACGCACCACGCCCGACGATTCCGACCCGCTTCCGTACGATGCCACCGACATGAAATCAATGGAACACGGAATACTCAGAAACCGTATCATGTCCGACAGAAAAATCACGCTTCCCTTGAGAATCGAAATCAGCGTGAGCTGACGGCCGCGGTAATCTTTCGAAATCTGCAGCGCGAGTTTTTTCACGCCCTTTTCAATCTGGGCCGGCGTCAGCAGAATTTTGTCAATATCTTTTTCTTTTTTCATTTTTCCCCGGTTGAAAATATCAGCGGCGCAAGTTTGGCCTTGCGGCCGACGCTCCTGGCCAGCGCCTTTTTCAGCGAAAAAACCACCAATCCTGCGTCCTTCATCTGTGCCATCAAAGACAGGATACGGTTGATTTCCCGATAAGAACATTGCGGCAAGAGTTCGTGCAGCAGCCGGGTTCTTAGACTGATATGATACCTGAAAAACACCCTCAAATCAATCCCCCGGCCGGAACTGTCCTGCACGGATTTCCGCATCGCCGCGGTTTCCGCAAACCGCGCTTCCTGTTCGGCCTGAAAGATGGCAGTCAGCTCCGCAATCCGTTCTTCAATCTGCGGCTGTTTTTTGCGGATGAGCGGAATAAGTTCGTGACGCACCCAGTTGCGACGATACTGTGTGTCCGCGTTAGAGGAATCTTCGCAGAATGACAATTTCTGCGCGCGCAGATAGCCGAGAATTTCCTCCCGCGTGAACAAAAGCAGCGGCCGCACTACAAGCAGATCCGCGTCTTCCGCCAGACCCGTAATATCGGAAAGTTTGCGCACAGCGCGCATACCGCACAGCCCGTCCGCGCCTGCGCCGCGCAGGAGATTAAGGAAAAAAGTTTCCGTCTGGTCACTTGCCGTGTGCCCTGTAAAAATAACATTGCTTTTGGATTGCCGCGCGATCTTAGCCAGCGCCTGATACCGGAGCAACCGCGCACGTTCTTCCAGCCCGGCCTTGCGCCGGAGTTTTATCGAGGAGACGCGGCAAATGATGCCCAGCTTGCGCGACGCTTGCTCCACGAACCGCTGATCGCGCAAAGATTCCTGTCCGCGCAGATGATGCTGGACATGCGCCGAAACGAGCGGCCACCGCGTGCGCTTAGAAAGCCGCCAAAGCATATGGAGGAGCGCCGCCGAATCCGGCCCACCGGACACAGCCGCAATCTTCCGTCCAGCCGGCAGAGCACGCAGCGCCTCCTGCCCCGCAAATCGCTGATAAACCCCCGCCTCAATCCCACGATTTTTGCCAATAATTCCCACCCAAAGATTCTATCATTTTTCCACCTGCATCATATGTGAGGGAATACTGAAAACCTTCGAAATTCTGTTCCAACTCCCTTCCCCCCTTGAGGGGGAAGGTTAGGATGGGGGGTGCTTCGAGAGCAGTCTGAAAACAGGTTGACGTTACAGTTAAGAATTTGATAGTAAGGATGTGCGAGGATTACTCACGAAATTCAAAACA
>CAYHWZ010000359.1:0-2390 GCA_964359975.1 uncultured Elusimicrobia bacterium
AATTCAGTTTCCAGTTTCTTGTCCTGATATTCATTTGCGCCGCGCCTTCGTGTACCGGCTATTGGGCGTGTGACTGCGGTCTGCCCTTCCTTTCTCACCAATATTTCCGGACTCGAACCGATGATTTCAAAATCGCCCATCCGCAAAAAATAGAGATACGGTGAAGGATTGACAACCCTCAGCGCGCGGTACAGCTGCAGCGGCTCAGTATTCAGTGTCGTCTCAAACCGCTGGGACACGACCGTCTGGATGACGTCGCCTGCGCGGATATACTCCTTCACTTTTTTCACTCTCGACACATATTCCGCGGGAGTATGGTCCGACACAATCTTCGGCTTTTTGCCGGATGCGCGATGAACTGCAGGCGCAACGGGTTTTGCCGTGCGGACAATTTCCGCAATACGGTTCAATTCGCGTTCTGCATCCGCATAGACGCGGGACAAATTCCGCGAATTCCCCGCTCCAACGATATTCCATTTAATCAAATAGAGCGCGTGCCTCCAATGATCGAACACAGCACAAGTGTCCGTAAAAAAAAGCAAAGAGTCGGGAATGGGTGTACGAGTCGGCAGACTGGATGGTATCCGTTCAAAGTTGCGCACCATATCGTAGCTTATCATCCCTACTGCTCCGCCGCAGAATTTGGGCAATGAGTCCAGCGTAACCGGCGCCAACACTTGAAAAATTTGTCTGAGCGAGTCCATCGGATCGTTCTGCGGGAGATCCAACTTTGCCGCAACTTTTTTCGCCGCCGTCGAGAAGGGTTTCAATTCCGACCGCTTACCTTCGCTTTCGAACTTGAAATGATGCGAAACAGAAATAAAAGAATACCGTCCTATTTTTTCGCCTCCTTCCACACTCTCCAGCAACGAAGCGTACCGCTCTTTTTGAGCAAGTTTTAGATAGACAGTCAGCGGAGTGTCCAGGTCTGCCGGCATTTCGATGAAAGTAGGTATCAGCGAATGTTTAGCCGAGAGTTTCCTGAACGCGGCAAAATCCGGTTTCATTCCAGCACTCCCATTAAACGACCCTTGATTGTCGCTTCGACGATAAAAAGAACCGGCGCGCCGGTCTTGGAATCTTTCCACGTAGCGCTGTCTCCGGACTCGTCGCGGTTGTCACCCATCACAAAATAACTCTCTCTGGGTATTTCAACCTCGTCGATATTGTCGCCCACCAGTATCTCATCCTTACGTTTGAATCTCGCGTATGGTTCGGGCAGGAGCTGTCCGTTGATGAACACCTGCTTATTCTTGATTGCGATTTTTTCGCCGGGCAACCCGACAATGCGTTTGACCAGATCGATATCTTCGCCGATCGGCGACGGAAATACGACGATCTCCCCGCGCCGCGGTTTCCGGAAAACAAAAGAAACCTTGTCCATAAAGTAATTGGAATCCACCAACAGGGTCGGTTCCATTGAAGGCGTGGCAATATATATCCCCTCAACCGCGAACTTGCGGATGAACAGCGCGCCGAACACTCCGATTGAAATCAGGAAGAGCCAGCGTTTCACTTGCGATACACCTTGTCCGGGTCAAATATTTTCTTGCCAGTCACTTTCAATGCCCCCTTGTCCGAAGATTGACGGTAAAAACAGCTTCTCATACCGGTATGGCACGCAGCGCCGCCGATCTGTTTCACTTTGATCAGCAGGCAGTCGCCATCGCAGTCGATGAAAAGTCTTTTCACCGCCTGAAAATTGCCCGATTCCTCGCCTTTGAGCCACAGTTTCTGCCTCGACCTGCTCCAGAAGCAGGCCTTCTTGCCGCGCAAAGTCTTGTCCAGCGACACGCGGTTCATGTACGCCACCATCAGCACTTCACCTGTCGTATCGTCCTGCACCACGCAGGTCACCAGCCCGTTCGCATCCCATTTCACTTTGTCCATCAATTTTTCATTTGTTTTCATAGTGTTCGCACCGGCACTCCTTTTGATTTAAGAAATTCCTTCACACGCGCGATTGTTATCTGACGGTAATGGAACAATGATGCCGCCAGACACGCGCTTGCGCCGTTACGATAAGCGTCATAAAAATGTTCCAACTTTCCCGCACCGCCCGACGCAATCACCGGAATGGAAACCGCATCCGAAACTGCTCGGACCAGTTCAACATCGTATCCGTCCTGTGTACCGTCACCGTCCATGCTGGTCAGGAGGATTTCCCCTGCGCCGAGTTTTTCCGCCTTTTTCGCCCACTTCACCGCATCAAGACCGGTGGGCGTTCTGCCGCCGTGAATGTAGACTTCCCACGACATCCGTTTGTTGGACGAAACTTTCCGTTTGGCGTCAATCGCAACCACAATGCATTGCGTGCCGTACAGAACAGCTCCCTCGGAAATCAGCCGCGGCGTCTGCACTGCCGCCGTATTGACCGAAACTTTGTCCGC
>CAYHWZ010000360.1:0-2375 GCA_964359975.1 uncultured Elusimicrobia bacterium
GCCTGATGCAGACCTTCTGACCAGCGGCGTCCCGGCATGAGCCGACCGGTGAATTCGTCCACGATAATAACTTCGCCGTCTTTGATCACATATTCCACATCTCGTTTATAGAGATGATGCGCGCGCAGTGCCTGCGAAATATGGTGAACCCACTCGCCCGTGAGATCGTCATAAAGATTTTTAAGACCGAGCATCTTTTCGCATTTAGCGACGCCCTGTTCCGTAAGCGTGGCGGTGTGCGCTTTTTCGTCGACGAGAAAATCAAATCCGGTTTCCAATTTTTCGCCCGTATATTTGGCGTCCACTTCTTCCTTCTCCGTAATGACGCGGCCTTTCAGACGGGGAATGATGCGGTTGATAATGTAATATTTTTCCGTGGACTCTTCCGCCGGCCCGGAAATGATGAGCGGCGTGCGGGCTTCGTCAATAAGAATGGAATCCACTTCGTCCACAACGGCGAAATTGAGCGGGCGGATGACGCGGTCTTCCTTGCGCACGACCATATTATCGCGCAGATAATCAAAACCGATTTCATTGTTAGTGACATAGGTGATGTCGCAGGCGTAGGCAGCGCGGCGGTCGTCGTTGCGCATATCATGCTGGACAAACCCCACGGAAAGGCCGAGCTTTTCAAATATGGGACCCATCCAGTTACGGTCTCGTTTTGCAAGATAATCGTTGACCGTGACAATGTGAACACCCTGCCCGTTGAGCGCGTTCAAATAAGCAGCCAGAGTGGCGACAAGCGTTTTACCTTCACCAGTCTTCATCTCGGAGATTTTTCCCTGATGCAGGACAATGCCGCCCATGAGCTGGACGTCAAAATGGCGCAGACCGATGACACGGCGCGAAGTTTCGCGCACAGCGGCGAAAGATTCAGGAAGCAGGTGATCGAGCGTTTCGCCGTCCGACAACCGTTTGCGGAATTCCGCGGTCTTGGCAGTCAGTTCTTCATCCGAAAATTTGCGGTAATCGTCTTCCAGCCCATTGACCTCGTCGATCAGGGGCTGGATACGTTTAAGGAAACGTTCGCTCGGTGTGCCAAATATTTTACGTAAAGCCAGTCCAAACATTTTTCTATTTTACAAATATCCTCTGACAAAAGAAACCCCTTGCTCCGCCAGCCCGTTCATCGGTAAAAGTCCCAATAAAGAGAACTCCCGGTTTGAGGCGGCCGGAGCAAGGGAAAATTTCTTGTTGTAGGTTGACTAGATTTTTTGGGTAAGTTCTACTTGGCCTTCACAACATTTGACGCTTTGGGTCCTTTATCGGAATCCACCACGTCAAACTCAACTGCGTCGCCTTCTGCCAGGGATTTGAACCCGTCTCCGGTGATGGAAGAAAAGTGCACAAACACGTCTCCCGAACCATCGTCCTTCGCTATGAATCCATACCCTTTTTGATCACTGAACCACTTCACTTTGCCTTTCATGTTGCTATTCGCACCTGCCTGTTAGTTTTGATGCACAACTCTCTGCCTGTTGCCCCCCGCTCCCGGACTTTGAGTGTTTAACAATGAAGACATTTATGTCGGAGTCCGATAGTGCGCGTACTGCAATGGCCGTGTGCTTGATTGCCACGCCATCTTAATGGCGCTGCAATTATTCGACTTTATGAGCCCGGCAAAATATACCGCAGGGTCTCATTCAGATTCTGTTTACACAAAACCTGATAAAATATTACCATTTAAGCGCTTTAATGTCAACTCCCTCTTTCCTTAAAAGCGCAATTTTTTGCTTCAGACCTCCGGCGCCGGAGTATCCCCCCAAGTATCCATCCGAACGCACGACGCGGTGACAGGGAATTTGAGGCGCGAAGGGATTGCGTCCGAGCGCTGTGCCGACAGCGCGGGCTGAACGCGGACGACAGATGCGCTGCGCAATCCAGGAATAGGTGCGGGTTTCGCCGGCAGGGATTTGCGCGCATGCCTGCCAGACTTTTTGCTGAAATTCGGGGTAACCGGACATCCGGCTTAGTATTTTTCTGCTGATCATGCAGTTTCAGGTTCGGTTTTCAGGGGAGGTACGGGCGGTTGGTGATTACTGTGCCGCCGTGCTTATCTTCAAATGCAAATAGCTGTCCGTCGTGATAGGCGGAATAGTAGCCGAGCACTTTTTTCACATAGTTCTGCGTCTCGGAATAGGGCGGAATATTGCCGTATTTCTTGACTGCACCGGGACCGGCGTTGTATGCGGCCAGCGCCATGCGGAGATCGCCGTTAAAATATTCCAGCATCGTGCGGAGATATTCCGCTCCGCCGTGAATATTTTGCCAGGGGTCAAAAGCATCTTTCACGCCAAGTTTCTGCGCGGTGCCGGGCATGAGCTGCATGAGCCCCTGCGCGCCTTTGCTCGAAACGCTCTGACGGCGGAAAC
>CAYHWZ010000361.1:0-2368 GCA_964359975.1 uncultured Elusimicrobia bacterium
TTGGTGAGAATGCGGCGCACTTCTTCAATGGCGAAGCCCACGGCGCGCATGCGGGCGTGGATGGCGCGGGGCTGCATGGATTCGAGTTCCGCGTTGTTGAGCAAAGCGCACTGGGCAATGATTGAAGCTGTCTCACAGTTTTCTGCGCTTTTCCGCGCGCCGGTCCGTTTACCGGCTGTCCTTTGTTTGGGTTCCCACTTCATTTTTGCCGCGAATTCGTCCCATCTTTGCCGGATGCGGGGATCGTAGTCGGACCAGGACATGGTTTCCTGGAACCGTTCGACGGAAAGTTCGCGGTGGAGGATATTGTCGAGCTGCGTGGCGATATTTTCCGCCTGTTTACCATGCAGGACGTCCACTTGTTTGAAAAGCAGATAGAGAAAATCGGGCAGGGTTTCGGCGGAGATGAATGCCTGCACCTGTTCTTCGGACAGTTCTCCGGGTTTGGGTCCTGCGGCTTCGTCGGACTCGCCGGTGACGACAAAACTGAGGATGAAGATGAGCTGAAGACCGTCAATGGTGATTTTCTGGATTTCTTTCTGCAGGTCGGTGAGCGTGTTTTTGTCGTCGGCGCGGCGCATGATGACGCGCAGGAAATCCACCATGCCTTCTTTGGTCAGACGGTTGGTCAGTATGACGCTGCCGATGCCAAGAGTGTGCAAAGCTCCGGCAAAAGCCGTGATGTCCTTGGTGTCCGTAAGTGCTTCCTCGCCGGAAACCACGCTTTTGCCTTTGATTTCAAAAGTGAGGGTGGTGTCCTGACCGAGAGTTTTCAGCAGGGCGTTGGTGACGCGTTCGGCGATCTGTATGACCATGGGGTGCTCGGGCGCGTAGAGGGACAGCATCTTGGCGCTGGGATAGAGCGAACCTGTAAAATTTTCTACTAATACTTTTTTTTGTTTTGCGGCGGCTTGTTCGCTGGATATTTCCATTACGACTTCAGATTCTGCGCGCGGTTCCTCATGAAATGGTCGAGCAGCACCAGCGCGGACATGGCCTCGACGGTGGCGACGGCGCGTGGCAGTACGCAGGGGTCGTGCCGTCCTGCGCCTTCCAGCGTGGTCCTTTTACCTTTTACCGTGACGGTGAATTGGGGTTTGCGGATGGTGGCGGTGGGTTTGAATGTGACGCGCAGGTAAAGGTTTTCGCCTGTGCTGATACCTCCGAGCACGCCGCCGGCTTTGTTTGTGCCGGGCCGCACTTTGCCGGTCCGGTCTGTCACGAATGGATCGTTATGCTGGGAACCTTTCAGTTCAGCCGCGGCGCGTCCCATGCCGATTTCCACGGATTTGGTGGCATGTATACTTTTAAGCGCTTTGAACAGGTCCGCGTCGAGTTTGTCAAAGACAGGTTCGCCCAATCCAACAGGAACGTTTCTGGCGGTAAGGCCGACCACTCCGCCGAGCGAATCTCCCTCGAGCTTGGCTCTTTCGATTAGCCGTGAAATCTGCGCTGCGGCCTGCGGGTCAGGGCACCGGGTGGGGTGCGATTCCACCTGTTTCATGGTCACTGTGTCCGGGTTCAGATGCGCGGTGACGGAACTGACCTGCTGGACATATCCGACGATTTCAGTTTTGCAGAGTTCGCGCAAAATCTTTTTGGCAATGGCTCCGGCAGCCACGCGTCCCCATGTCTCCCTGTACGACGACCGTCCGCCGCCCCGGTAATCGTAGATACCGTACTTGGACCGGTAAGCGAATCCTGCGTGTCCGGGCCGGTCTGTAAATTTGAACGCGGAATAGTCCTCGGATTTTACGTCCGAGTTCCACGACAGCGCGCAGATGGGGGCTCCCGTAGTCTGCCCTTCAAAGATACCGGAAAGAATGTAGCATGTATCCGACTCTTTGCGCGGTGTGGTGAGACTGTTTTGTCCGGGCCGCCGGCGGTCGAGTTCTTTTTGAATTTCGTCGCAGACATAAGCTTTGACTGAACCGGTTATAGTGGGCAATTTCACTTCTCTGCATTTCAGCCGGATGAGCGGGGGACAACCTTCAATCACGGCTCCGACGGCGGGACCGTGCGATTCGCCCCAGGTGGTGACCCTAAAAAGTTCGCCGAACGTGTCGCCGGGCATGTCAGTTCTTCTCCGATTCTTCCACGAGCATGACGGGGATACCGTTACGCACGGGATATTTTCTGCCGCATTGGGTGCAGACCAGACGAGATGATTTGTCATCGAGCTTGACCGGCGGACGGCTGTCGCAGGCCGGGCAGGCGAGAATTTCCAGCAGTTCTTTTTTTAGTTCAGTCATGATTTCTCCAAAGCTTGACGCATGATTTCTACGGGCGGTTCCGCGCCGGTCCACATGGAAAACGAAAGCGCTCCCTGTCTCACCAGCATGCCGATCCCGTTCAGACTGGATTCTCA
>CAYHWZ010000362.1:0-2352 GCA_964359975.1 uncultured Elusimicrobia bacterium
GTGGCAGTTCCCCGCGATTTCAACAGGGTTTGTCACCATTACAACAACAACTGATTATGGGTACATCAGCGGTGTGGTGAGAGACGCGACGCTGAACCCGCTTTCCGGCGTGACAATTTCCGCGCCCGGAGCCAATCCAACGTCAGTACTTACGAACACGCTCGGCAAGTATCGCCTTACCATTGACCCTGCGGAAAGTCCCGTCACAGTGACCGCGTGTCTGAACGGGTATACCGGGTCTTCATACACTTGTTCCGTGGAAAACACTGTCCCTGTCACAATCGGCGTGGACAATTCCGGTCACGACTTTATACTTATCAAGGGCGGCAGTATAAGAGGGTTTGTCACAACAAACGGAGTGCCGAGCGGCAAACTGCCGGGAATCCCGGTCACTGCAAAAGATTTGAGTTCATCTACCGTTAGAGGCGCTGCAATCACAGGAGCGGACGGCTATTTCCGTATTGCCAACATTACAACAGGACAATATATTGTTTCGCTTGAACTGGACACAGGTGAATCTTCCGCGCCCGGAGTGTCCATGGTCAACTGTCTGCATTTGGCGTCCGGCACATGGTCGTCCACATTCACAGTTTCAAATGCGTTCGGCAGCATTGAGGGGTTGGTCGGTACAGGAGGTTCCACTACTCCCATCACCACAGGCGTATTGATGCTTGCTTCGACCATGGCCATTACTACGGACCAGCCGCCGGACATCACTACAGGTTTCCGGTTGGGGTCACAAGTGTACTATGTGGTTTCCAGCCAGCCGACAGGCACATATAATATTCCGGTGCGCGGCGGGTCCACGTACTATATTTACGGCTGGTATCCGACGACATTGGAAGTGGCCGCGTCCAGCGCGCCCAAAAGACAGGTGACAGGCGGGACAGCCGCATGTCCAAACTGCCATTGGGTTCCCGTCGGAGGGACAATCTCGAGGAGTTTGAAATGGTGACGGGAATTTTCCCAAAATCACAGCGCGGGTTCAGCTTGACCGAACTCATGATCGTTATTGCCTTGTTAGGCGTGATGATGGGCATTGGACCGGCTCTGATACTGAATATGATGAAGTTCTGGTGGGTGCAGACTGCACGCGCAGAGGTGCAGAGAGACGCGCGCGCGTCACTGGACATCATCAACCGTAATATCAGACAAGCCACCTCGTCAACAGTGCAGATCACGTCCCGGCCCAGCCAGCCGCCCTACTCCTGGATACAGTTTTCAATCACCAAAGGCACCGGGCCTGCTCTGGGCAATTACGCTTACTATCAGGAAGGCAAAGATTTGAAATTTATGAAGAACGGAAGCACCGGCACACTCGCCACCAATCTGAGGTACGTGGCGTTCACCTATCCTCGCACGGACGACCAGGGAATCATATCCGTGTCGCTCACTTTTGAAAAGTCTACATATTCAGGATATACCAAAGCGCTCCAGCTTTCCATTGAAAAAGTGAGGATAATGAATTGAAAAGGCATGAAGAGCAGAAAGGTATAGTGCTGGTCGCGGCGCTGATTGCCCTGTTGATCATGAGCATTTTTCTGCCCGCGCTCTTGCAGGTCATCCAGTTTGAAAACAGAGCGTCCATCAAACAGGAGCGTACCACCACAGCATTCCATCTTGCCGAAGCAGGCGGCGACCGTGGAATCTGGAAACTGCAGGAATCCGACACTATCTGGGAAAATGCGTCCACTGGCACTGTTCTTGCCGGATACAACTATGACCAGATTTACACATCCACCGGTCTCGACGGTATCCGCGGGGAATATAAGGTAAAAATCACAACTGGCACGGACACAGGGACAGTCCTGATAAGAGCAATCGGGCGCGACAAGGGAAACAATGAAGTGCGCGCAGTTGAAGCGCTCTATTCCAAAACTGCCATCAAGGCCAGCATCAATGCTCGTGGCGCGCTGGAATATAAGTCCGGACTTCATGTGCATTGGGGACCGGTCGTGTCCTACAGCAATATCACTGCAAATCCATCCGAATATTTTCCCAGAAAAATCGCCAAAGGATATATCGGCACAACAGCCGGAGGTTACGACGGAGAAGCGGACCTGCCGAACGGTCACGACGCATTTTCCACCTGGCCCAACCCGGCGACGTATGATTTTGCTTCGTTTCAAACAAAACTGGGCAACGCGCCCGTCATAGATTTGGAACAGTACAAAACCATTTCCAAAGCATCCCAGTGCCCGCCGTTTAGAAAAAAGGGCGGAACCGGCGCCAATTGCGCTGGGACCCAATTCGCGGCTGCGGTTCCTACCGGGTCCTGCTATTTCACTGACCAGATTGAATTTGCCTGACCCTGTATTACCGCGTATGTATTTCGCAACTCCACTTCTGTCA
>CAYHWZ010000363.1:0-2346 GCA_964359975.1 uncultured Elusimicrobia bacterium
AAAGGAAAAAGTCCAAGCTGTAGAACCTGCCAGCGAAGCTGTATTCGACCGTCCAATGGAACGCAAAAAAAGATAAACGCCGGCAGCATGCAGAAACAGGTGCAGGACAGTGAACAGATTGAATGCCGTGTTCAGCGGCAGGAAATAAAACATGGCGCTCAAAGGATAGAACAGTGACGATTGCGGAGACGCCAGAAACGGTGTCCCGCAGAAAATGAACGGGTTCCACAGCGGCACAATCCCGGTCTGGAGCGCGTTTGCGCTGAAATGACGGAACGGCGCCGCGTATCCGTAGATATCACCGAAATTACCGACGATTCCGCCGGTCATCAGCAATGGCGCGCCAAAGGCCAGAGTCACACAAAAAAGTATTTTAAGTCCGGACAGGTTCATATTTCCAGCGCCGTGCGGCAATTATCATAAGACACAGCATTCCGATTCCCATTAAAAGGAGCGATACCGGCCAACGTAAAGGACAATAGGTCAAGTACAGATTGTGTACGCCCGGAGACATGAGCGAAGAACAAAAATAGCCGTACGCATTCGACAGGGAATGCGGTTTTTCCCCGCAGTCCGGACAATCAATGCGCCAGCCGGGATAGAAGGGCGTATTGAAAATTACATTTGCCGGCGCGCCGGTTTCAAAATGCGCATAGATCTTGTCATTCTCGATTTTACTCTGCACAGGCAACAAACGCCGGCGCGGAGCGATTGAACCGGTATCATCCGGTGCAAGAGCAAAAATGTCGCCGAAAGATTGCGGGTTGCGGTACACTTTCATGTCCGGGTCTTCATGAACTTTAGTCCAGGAATCGTCCAGTTCATCGGCAGTCAGCAGGTGAGTGACGTTCCACAGATTGAGTAAAGGGCGCGCCTTCTGGAGCGACTTTGCGGAGGCAAGGTTCCGGCTGAACAATTCAAAAGTTTTCAGCGCCAAAGGTTCGCCCGACGGAGTCATTGTCCGCCGTCGGTAAGGAAGATTGGTGAGGTCAAAGAGTGAACTGCGGAATTTCAGCTGCACTTGCAGTTCGGTCAATCCGCCGATTCGCCGCCGCTGGTCCATTTTGGGTGAAAGAATGGCTGTGCCGGGCTGGTCAGCGGTCAGAGCGCTGACTGCAGGCGATTTCGCGCGGAAATATCCGGCCGGCGCCGTCGGTAAAAAGCGGATGCTGTAAAAGCACAATTCAAACACGATGAGAACGGATGCGCATATCCGTATGTGCCTGGACAATCCTGTTCTTGAATCCAGAGCGCTCAACCCGCAGGCCACGGCAACTGCCGCCGCTCCGACGGTCCAATAGAGTGCCACAGGCGGGTAACGGAACCACCGCAGGAAAAATATTCTCTGAAACAGAAACTCGAACGAACTCCAAAAATTTCCCATGGACCAGTACAGTCCTGCAGCGCCCAGCAGACCCGCGAACAATACCAGCTTTTTCCGACGGCAAAATAGCGCGCCTGTGCAGACAATGCTTGCCGCAATACCCCACCACCCGCTCCAAATCCAAAAGAATTTTTCGCCGGTGAACTGGTCCGCGTTTTTCGGAGTCAAAAAGGGATTGAGCAGACCGGCCAATGCTTCCGGCGGCAGAGAGAACACCGTTGACTCGCTGAACGGCACGCCCTCCCCTCCCCTGATGGAGAGCGGCAGGAGTTCAGTTGTCATGAGCCATTGCGGCGCGCCGATCAGCAGAAAAAAAAGCACAGCGCAGACCAAAAACCGCGCGGCTTTTCCGATAGGCATGTAAAACAGCGTCAACAGCGCTGCGCCGGCACCTTGCAGTATGAGTATCTGCGTGTATCCCGCAAACAGTGACAAGCTCAGCGTCATTGCCGTGAGCGCCGCTGCGGAAGCCATGCTGCGCAATCCGGTGCAGAACACCAGTATCCACGGAAACCAAATCAGCGAACCCAGCACGCTCAAAAATTCAGCGCGGGTAAGCATGTATCCGTTATACGTGAAGACCATGGCCGAAACCCACGCTATCCAGGGTTTGAATTTCAATTTCCGCGCCAAAAGATAGAATCCCAACCCGCACAGAAAGTAGTGAGCAAGATGAAAAAGTTTGAGCGCGCTCACAAAGTCCAGACTGTAGAAAAACATGCTCAGTGGGTAGAGCACGGCAGACTGGCAGTTTGCAAGAAAAGGCATGCCGCCCATTTCAAACGAGTTCCACAGAGGCATTTTGCCGGCTTGCATCATCTGCCCAGTCAAAGACCGCCACGGGTGGAACAGGTATGTCAGGTCCCGCGCGAAATAAGTAGCCCCTGTAGTTATCGTCGGAAAAAGGAAAAAGAGCGGGGCCAAAAGCAGGAGAAGAATGGCTGTGATATCCTTCCGTCTAG
>CAYHWZ010000364.1:0-2337 GCA_964359975.1 uncultured Elusimicrobia bacterium
CTGAAATTTCAGCATAAGGATACACTCGCGGGGCCACCGTCGGGGTCACCGGAGTAAACCCCGCTGCAAGCAGGGGGCTTGCCGCCCCCGCTATTTTTATTGTTGTATCTGATGTATGTAATATGATAATATATACATCAGAATGAATATTAGCAATCTTCGCCTAAGCGTCTTGAACCTGGTCAAAGAGCGCTCTAACCTGGAGGCCAGACTTCTTAAGCATGAACGTTTCGTAAAGGGCTCCCTGGTCTATCTGCGAACAAGCTGCGGCAAACCGAACTGCCGCTGCCAGCGCTCAAAAAAGTATCGCCATGGCCCCCGGCTTTATGTCTCCATTATCCTGCAAGGCAAGCAGCGGATGGTTTATGTGCCCAAGGACTGTGTGGAAAAGACCAGCGCTTTGGTGGAGCAAGCTCGATCTTTCAGAGCAGCCCGCAAGCAGTGGTTAAAGATCAACGGGCAACTGTGGAAGATTTTTATGAATATGGAACTGCTGAAAACGCAACCCCTGCCCCATGAGCCGAAGAAAAAAAGCCGCTAAAGAACAGCGTGCCCAGGAGCGCGGCCGCAAACGCGGCCGGCGCCGTGCTTCGCGCCGCAATCGTGATTATTTGGCCTGGCGGCACCTGACACGGGATCAAAAGGAGGTGGCCAAGCGAATTTTTGCCGGCGACTATCAGAAGATTGGTCCGGGAGGCGGGTGGGGATTTTTGGATAAGTTTGTGATTTTCATGAAGGCGATAGGGTTTTTGGAATGTTTGGATGTGGCCGGGGAAGGCTATGTGCGCCGGATGATCACGATTGCCAAGCTACTTTTGACCTATCAAGTGAAGATTCTGATGGGGATCGATTCGATGAACCAGGTGCCCGGCGCGCTTTTTAATGACATTGGGCTGTTGATGATGCTGGGATATACGGCAGAACAGGTTGAGAACGGGCACTGTAAGCGCGGTAAGGGCAAAAACACCCGTCCGATGAACAAGAATACGCTGGCCGACGCGCTGGATCGGTTTTCGCCGGAAGAACTGGAGGGGATATTAAACGGCGGCGTAAAGTTGCTGACGAAACTGGGATTTATCAAAGACACGACCTTCCTGATGGATGCGACCGATTTGCCCACCACCGAGAAATGCGAGGGGGCGGGGCGCAGGACAGTGGATAAAAAGATCTGGAGCCGCAAAGAAAAGAAACTGGTGACGATTTCGGAGACGACCTTTGGATTCAAGTTGATGTTGCTGCGCAGCCTTGATTCGCGTATCATCGTCGCCGCCAAGGTGCGTCAGATACAGGAATCCGAGAAGGACTGGACACTGGCCTTGGTCAAACAGGCGGCGGAAAATATCGGCGAGAGGAAAATCAAACTGCTATTGATCGACCGGGGTTATCTGGATGGCCTGACCCTGTGGACTTTGAAGCACAGCTACGGCATTGACTGGATCATCCCTTTACGCACGGACATGAATATTACCAGGGATGCACGCGGGTTAAGGAACACGGTGGACGCCAAAAGAATCTTTCGGGAGCAACGGAAAGATTTGAAAGTTGTGGGGATTGCAGGATTAGCCAGCTATGACCAGTATGGAGACGAAGAGCACCAGGAGAAAGGTTTCAACGCCAGGGATTTCAAGGGCAATCCGATTAACGTGGTGATGGTTACGCAATGGAAGGATAAAGCGTATGAGCCCGGTCATGAGCCGGTTTTTCTGACTTCGCTGGGTGTGTCCAAGCCGCTGGGAATTTTAGACAAGTATGATCTGAGGAGCCTCATTGAAAATCAGACCAATCGTGAACTCAAGCAGGGCTGGCTGATCACCAAAATCCCGAAAAAGACACAGCGCGCCGTCACAGCGCATGCGATCTTGACACTGTGCATGTACAATCTGACCAATGCCTACAGGACTAAGCTGGGGCAGGAACTCACCGAGACTGGAATTCGCAGGTTCCGTCGCGAGACATTCCAGCAAACGCGCGACAAGATTGTGGTCTTCACCGAAGAGCATTACGGAATTTTTGATCTTGAGGAGTTGATGTTTTTGGTCGGCAAGCCGTCGAAATGGTTCAACCGTCACGTAGATGTTGAGGCATTCAAGAAAGAGCATGGCATAGAATGAAAAGACAAGAGAAGTACGTCCGGTCGTTGCATGTATCTGTCCCCGATTAGTATTTCAACCCTTCACGCTGGATATTTGGCCGCATATCCACAGCCCATCCGGGGCAAGTGGCGGATATTTCCCATAATGTCTGTTTTAGGTTTGCCATAAACGCCAAAATATATCGGGCGCGGCAATTTACGCCGGCATCCGAGGCGCCGCCCCATGCCTTATGCTGAAATTTCAG
>CAYHWZ010000365.1:0-2336 GCA_964359975.1 uncultured Elusimicrobia bacterium
CACAGTAACTTTGAGTGTACCTTTAAGAGTAAGACCAAGTTTGACCACACCGTCGATTTCAGAAATACGGCAAGCATTTTTCGGAGACCGCGCTTCAAAAAGTTCCGCGACTCTGGGCAGACCGCCGGTGATATCTTTGGTCTTGGTGACTTCCTGCGGAATTTTAGCCAGAACGTCGCCGACCTTCACAGTTTCGCCATCATCCACGACAATGTTGGTGTCGAGGGGAAGAGTGTACTCTTTCTTTCCGCCTTCGCCGACAACCACGATTTTGGGATGCAGACGTTCCGCGCGGTGCTCGATGATCACGCGCTCGATCATGCCGGTCACTTTATTTTTTTCTTCGTGCAAAGTGGTTCCCTGGATAATATCTTCCCATTTCACTTTTCCGTCCATTTCAGTGATGATGGGGAGAGCGTAAGGATCCCAGTCAGCAAGCAAATCATTCTTGTGAACCTTCTTCCCTTCCGTAACTTTCAGACGCGCGCCGTAAGGAATGGGATGGTGGTCCTTATCCTTGCCGGAAGATTCCTTGATGGAAAGTTCGGCGTTTCTTGAAATACAGACGGAGATTCCTTCCTTGTTTTGAATAATCTTTACGTTATGGAAACGGACTGCACCTTCGACAGCGGCTTTAATTTCAGATCTTTTGATCACGCGGGATGCGGTACCACCGATATGGAACGTTCTGAGAGTCAGCTGAGTGCCGGGTTCGCCGATAGACTGCGCTGCGATAATACCGACAGCTTCACCGATCTGTACCGGTTTTCCGGTTGCCAGGTTCAGACCATAACATTTGGCGCAGATACCGTGTTCCGCTTCGCAAGTCAGGACAGAACGGATACGGATACGGTCAATACCTGCCTCAGGGTCCACAATTTTCTTGGCGATTTCAGGCGAAACCATGTGACCGCTCTCGATCAAACGTTCATCTGAAGCAAGACCGACTACATTATCCATGACCACACGCCCGACGATACGTTCATCCAGAGGTTCAATCACTTCGTCGCCGGACTGCAGAGTTCCGATTTTCACACCGTTAATAGTGCCGCAATCTTCTTCAGTCACAACAATATCATGGGCCGCATCGATCAGACGGCGGGTAAGATAACCAGCGTCCGCGGTTTTCAGAGCCGTATCCGCCAGACCTTTACGTCCTCCGTGCGTGGAAATAAAGTATTCCAGAACAGACAACCCTTCACGAAAATTGGACAACACCGGCTGTTCGATAATTTCGCCGATACCGCCGGTAAGCTTCTTTTGGGGCTTGGCCATAAGACCGCGCATACCTGCGAGCTGACGGACCTGGGCCGCAGAACCGCGCGCGCCGGAATTTGCCATCATATAGATAGCGTTGAACCGAGACTCTTTTTCCGAATAAATCTGCTCGTCGCGCTTTTTCATTTCATCGAACATACCGGCTCCGACGCGCTCCGTCACTTTGGTCCAGGTATCGATAATCTTGTTGTATCGTTCCAACTCAGTGATTACGCCCTGTTTAACCTGGTCTTCAACCTGACGGATATCTTTGCGGGCAATTTCGATGAGATCCTTTTTCAGTGACGGGACGACCATGTCGGCTATGGAAATAGTGATGCCGGAGATGGTGGCAAAACGATAGCCGAGATTCTTTATACTGTCAAGAAGCTGTACCGTCTGATAATGCCAAAGATTCTTGTAGCACTGCTCAATCAGATTAGCCAACTCTTTCTTATTAAGTTCACGATTCACATACCCCAACTCTTTCGGAATGATTTGATTAAAAATCACGCGTCCGACGGTGGTGTAGTCCTTCCACAAGGAAGCATTCTTCATGTCCTTTTCGTCAAGACCATCTTCACGCAGGACATTGATACCGCGCACTTTGATTTTTGAATGCAGATCCGCCTCGCCGTTTTGATATGTTGCAATCACATCTTCCGCGTCGGAAAATACTTTACCTTCGCCCTTCACGCCTCTCTTGATTTTGGTCAGGTAGCAGCATCCGAGCACCATATCCTGCGATGGAGTGGACATGGGCTTACCCGATGCAGGCGACAGAATATTGTTGGTGGACATCATGAGAACCTGCGACTCCATCTGAGCTTCCAGAGAAAGCGGCAAATGCACGGCCATCTGATCACCGTCGAAGTCTGCGTTAAAAGCTGAGCAGGTGAGCGGATGAAGCTGAATAGCTTTACCTTCGATGAGCACCGGTTCAAATGCCTGAATACCGAGACGATGGAGCGTGGGAGCGCGGTTCAGAAGAATGGGATGTTTGCGCGTGATTCTTTCCAGAATATCCCAAATTTCGGGTTTGGCGCGTTCCAACATTCTCTTGGCCGCCTTGAGAGTGA
>CAYHWZ010000366.1:0-2314 GCA_964359975.1 uncultured Elusimicrobia bacterium
GGTTTGTCAGTTTGAGGATGAGTTCCACTGTTTGACGGATAGTGACGAACTTGCCCGTGGCAAAATTGACCGGCTTAAACCCCTCCACTTTTTCCGTTGCAATCAGCATGGCGTTGACAATGTCCGACACATAGATGAAATCACGTTCCGCAGTGCCGTCGCCCCAGACTTCGTACGGGTCCTGCTTTTCCACAGCGCGTCGGATGAGCGCGGGCAACACGTGCGAAGTTTCCGGGTCGAATTTGTCGTAGGGCCCAAAAATGTTCGTCGGTCGGAGCACCGCGATTTTCATGCCGAACCTGCGGTTATAGAATTCGCACAATTTTTCAATATACCGTTTCATCCAGCCCACGCCGAAATAAGTCTCGTACGGGTCGCCGGTGAACGCGTCGGATTCTTTCATGGGCGCTTCAGAATCCGGATACGTCGTCGAACTGCTCATAAAAAAGTAACGGTCCGCCTTGGCCAAAAACGCAGCTTCCAGAAATTGCGCGTTCAGCAAAAGGTTGCCGGTGATATGCGCCAGAGGATTGTTCTTCATCACCACCGCTACCGACGTGTTGGCCGAACAGTTGAACACGATTTCCGAGCCCTGCGCCGCCTTCATGCAGTCGTCCATTTTGGTGAGGTCGCACTGCACGTACTCGATGCGGCTGTCCTTGATGACCGCGGACTTTTTGTGAAGAATCCCGCGCACCTTTGCGCCGCGTTGTAGCAATTCCAAAATTAAATTGGTCCCGACCAATCCCGTCGCGCCGCTCACTGTCACTTTTTTATCTTTATAAAACATGTTGGTTATGACCTCGCAGTCAGAGGACCGCTTTGCTGAATTGACTCAGCAATCGCGTCCATCAGTTCGTCCTGTGCACGGTTGTACCGCGCATCCTTCTCGTGTTCTTTGAACCAGTTCATACACTTTTCAAATCCCTGTTTGAACGAAACTTTCGGCTTGAATGCCGGCACAGTCTTACGCATTTTGGCATTGTCGTAAATATGCGAGTGCGCCTTGTCTCCGAGCAAAGTCCTGCCGAGCTCTTCATCGAATTTTGCCATCCAGTCCGAGGGCGCGTGCACCAGTTTTACTTCGCATTTCAAAAACTGCGCCATGGTCTCATAAATCTGGTTCCATGTCAAAGTCTCGTCCGACGTGACTTGAAAAATCTCGCCTGCCGCACTGTTCACTGACAGGAGGGGGACAAACCCCGCGGCAAAATCTTCGTTAAAAGTGAGCGTCCAGAGACTCGTACCGTCGCCGTGCACCACAATGGGTTTGCCTTCGCGCATACGTTTCACTGCGCCAAACCCCAGCCCTGCAAACCCTGTCGGACAAGTGAACTCGGCGTATGTATGGCACGGCCTTACAATCGTCACCGGGAACTTGCCCTGCGCGGACTCTTTCAAAAACAAATTTTCACATTCCGCTTTCTTCTGCGCGTAACTCCAGAACTTGTTGCCCGTCGGAGTTTTTTCGTTCACATACGGACTGGCCAGCGGCTTTTCGTACACACTCGTCGAACTGATGAAAAAAAACTTTTTGGTCCGGCCTTTGAACAGTTCCACATCCTGACGCGTGTGTTCCGGTTCGTAGAGCACAAAATCCGCCACGCAGTCCCATTCCTGCCCCTTCAGCAAATCCGCTGCCTGTTTCGGTTCCTTACGCAGATCGCACTGGATGACATTTGCGCCCGAGGGTACACGATGATTGCGCGTGCCACGTAGCAGAAGGTGCACATCCATGCCCGCGGAAACGCACGCTTTCGCGCAGGCAGTGCTCAGCGTGCCTGTTCCCCCGATGAAAAGAATCTTCATTACTGAAGAAACGATTTCTGGTGGAAAACGTTGTACCGCTTGTCCGCGGTCAGGCGGTTCTTGACGAACCACTCGACAGATTCTTTGAGACCCTGCTCCAGCGAAGTGTCCGCGCTGAACCCTATCATTTCTTTAGCACGCGTCATATCCATCATGCGCATTTTTTCGCCCGGGGGTTTGGAAATATCCCATTCCACCTTAGGCGGTTTTTCGACGACACGGCAAAGCGTTTCCACCAGTTCGCGGATGGACACGGCCTTGCCGCTTCCCAGATTGACGGGCATACAGTTCGCGCCTTTTTCCAGAGCCAGCATCATGCCCTTTGCCACGTCGCGCGCAAAAATAAAATCTCTCATCGCAGACCCGTCGCCCCAAACAACGAGCGGATTTTCACCGTCGAGCACGCGGCGGATGAGCGAGGGAATGACCATGCCGGTCTTCGGGTCAAAATTGTCAAACGGTCCGTACACGTTCGCCGGCCTTACGATTGCAATCTTGTCCCAAC
>CAYHWZ010000367.1:0-2297 GCA_964359975.1 uncultured Elusimicrobia bacterium
CGAGCGAACTGGAATTCATGTACCAGGATCTGTACAGCAAGGGTTTGGTGAACTTCACTCATCTGGCATTCGCTTATCCGGAGATCGGGCCGGGCGGATTCGGCATTTCGTGGACGCGTTACGGCGTGACAAAAAAGGTGCCGTTCAGCTACAACGAAAACACCTTCACCGTCGGATACGGTGCGTCGCTGCCGGGCAGGATTTCAGCCGGGGCCTCGTTCAACTATTTCAAGCTCAACTCGGAACTCAACGCCAGCGGATTCGGCATGAACGCAGGTCTGCAATACCGGCCATTCCAATGGCTCTGCGTGGGCTCGGCATTTTCAAATGTCCTCAAGACCAATGTGCGATATGAGGGCGGGGCGACAGACACGTTGCCGGGCAATGTCCGCGCCGGTATGGTCCTGTCGTATAAAGCCGTGCGGCTGTACACGGATTTGGACAAATTGCAGGACAGGACCCAGCTCCTGCACACGGGAACAGAATATTCAATCCTGCGCGACCAGATGATTTTCCGGGGCGGTATTTCCAGACGCGTGGCAAATGATTTCAACTGGGTTTATTCTCTTGGATTCGGCGCAAAAGTGAAATTGATTTCCCTGGACTATGCTTTTGAAGGGCATTTTGATCTGGGCCCGTCGCATATCGTGTCCGTCAAATGGAGATTCAAATAATGATATTGAGCATGGTCAGCGGACGGGCATCAAGATTGTGCACGGTTTTACTTGCGTCTGCTGTGCTCGCGGTCATTCTGATTCCGGCGGGAGAATTGTCGGGCGCGCAGTTGACTTCTGTAAACGTGCCGCCGGGCACGCCGGACGACTGGAAACTGACAGGTTCCGGAGCGCCGGCTTCAAAACTGGTGGCGGCCGCGCAAAAGTATCAAGGGGTTTTGCCGATTGAAATTGATTACAATTTTAAGAAGGACCAGAATGAATATGTTTTTTTGGAACGGTCAATAGCCATGCCGGGACAACCGAAGAAGATCAGCGCAAACATTTATGGAGACAAATCCGGATGCAGTCTGCGCATGAACTTTGTGGATGTGTCGGGCGAAATGTTTCAGGCGCAGATTGCAAAAGTGGACTGGGAAGGATGGAAAGATATTGAAGCGGAACTGGTTTTTCCCGTGCATTGGGGCGGGGACAACAACGGTCAGATGGACGGCGAGGTTTCGTTCCATTCCTGGGTGGTGAACAGCGAGCCGGACCAGCAAAAACTGCAAGGTTCCATCGCCGTGGCTGGATGTAAGATACAGGCGGAGAGCGCCGCGGCCATACAATCTCCGGTGTCGCTCGGCAGGACCGTGCGCGTGACTGTGGACGATTTTGAACGGTCCAATCCGTTCACTGTATATCAGTCGTGGCGCGGGGATGATTCTTCCGTCGAAACACTTTCCTCCACGGAGTTCAAGAAAGAGGGCAACTATGCCATGCAGATAACCTATAAACTGGTGACCAGCCGTTCACTTCCGTCATGGGTGAGCGTCAGCTTTACGCCGGAACGCGCCGTGGATTGGACACATGTGGATGAACTGAAACTCTGGATAAAGGGCGACGGTTCGCGCAACATTTTTCAAATCAGTCTGGTGGACGAAGAGAACAAAGTCTGGACTTACCGCTCGGAAAACACGTTGAAAAATGTGGATTGGCAGCTGCTGAGCATTCCTGTTTCAAATTTCAGGGACGCGGACCGGAGAGAACGTCTCACTCCAGGTAAGATTGTGAAATATGAATTTGCCGTGGCGGGAGAGGAAGCGCAGATCACCACGGGACGCATCTGGGTTGACGAGTTCGTGGTATCCGGAAAAGACCTGAATCCGCTGGTAGCAGCTCCGCGACCGACGATTACGCCGGAGGTGATAGAAAAGACCAAGCTGGGTTTCGGCGATCTGATGCATCTGGAATACAGACAGACGCCGGAATCGAACTCGCAGTTCCTTTTTTTCAATACGCTGTTCATCCGAGGCACTTCAAAAAAAATCGGACTCTCGGCAGACCTGGTTTCCCGTCAGAACGAAGCGGGAGCATCAGTGGGATTCCGTTCACCCATCGAAGCTACAGGCGGGTCCAAAGATTCCGCGACGGAAGTGGTGGAAAGCCGCAACCCTGTCGAGCTTGCATACGTCAGCGCGTCTCTGCAGGACATTCACCCCAACCTCAACCAGGTGACCGTTGGCAATCTCAGCGTGGACTATGGACGCAACGCGTTTTCTCCGGTCATCGGGTTCAAGGGAATACAGGCGGAAGGTTCGTATTCACCGGCATATTATCACGCGTTTGCAATCAAGCATGCAT
>CAYHWZ010000368.1:0-2275 GCA_964359975.1 uncultured Elusimicrobia bacterium
TGGTGCGTGCGGCGCGTGTGGTTCGGGACATGGAAAAAGTTTCAGGTGATTTGCTCCGGGCGGACAAGGAGATTGGGTCTAAATATGATCTGGCCCTGACGCTTTTGCGTAAGAAAGGTATCATTGAAAAGCCGAAGGATTCAAATCGCTGGAAGGTGCATTTTGAGGTTTTGGACGAGTTTTTGAGTTCCACGGACCGTCCGGCTCAATGACGCGGGCAGGGGCTCGCTGTCTGGCCCTGGGACTGATTTTTTCTGTATGTGCGGTGCGGTGGGCTGGGGGGGCTTGGGCAATAAGTTTGGCTGAGCTGCAGGACGGGATGCGGAAATCAGACGAGTCGGTCGGGAGTGTGCAGTTCAGTTTCATTCAGGAAACGCGGTCCACGTTGACATCGGAAGTGCAGGTTTCGTCAGGCACGGCTTATATCCGCAGGCCGAAACAATTTCGAATCGAACAGGTTTATCCGGAACGGCAGATTGTGGTATCGGACGGGAAAAAATTGAGCATATATACGCCGCGGTTCAAGCAGGTGATTGAAGATTCGTGGAAACGGTGGATGTCGCAAAATTCATTTTTTCCCGGGTTGGCGGGGTTTAGCGGGGCTTTTGAAAAGTTGCGCGTAAACTATGCGTGGAAGATTGATGGTGAATGCGGCGCAAAGGATGGCGGTGGGATTCGGGTGCGTTTGAGCGGGCGCGGTGCGGAAAGTGAACGGGGTCTGGAATTGTGTGTTGATGCAGGGGATTTTGTGCCGAGAAGGACTGAATTGAGAGAGGGGACGCTTCGCGTGATTACCACTTTGACTGCGCTGAAACAGAATCCGGAACTGCCGGTTTCGCTCTTTAGACTGGAGCGGATGGACGGGGTTAAGATTATCAGGATGCATTAATGGAAATGAATATGGATGGTATGAAGGTGAATGAACTGCTTAAGGCGCGGCGCGAGGCCAAGCGTCTGCCATTGCAGTCTGTGCACCGTGAGACGCGTATCTCGATGGTGTATCTTGAGGCGCTGGAGTCGGGGAGCTGGGAAACTTTTCCGGCGGAGGTTTATCTGTTGGGTTTTATGCGCAAGTATGCGTCGTTTTTGGGGCTGAAACCGGAAGAAGTTGTGGGGATGTACACGCGCGAACTGGAAGCCAAAAAGGCCGAGGCCGCGGAAAATGAGAAGCGGGAGACTGAAATAAAGCGGGGCGGGGAAACGCGGCTGTTGGCAAAAGAATTTGCATTTTTTGCCGTGCTGATTGTCGTGGGTGTGTGGTGGGGAGTCAGTGTGTACAAGTCGGGCGCTAAACAGGCCGAGAAAATCGCATCGCCTCATCTGAAGACCAAACTGGCGAGTCCGACGCTGGTTGAGTCGGAACCTTTGAGTTTGAATATGAAGTGTTTGTCGAATGTATGGGTGCGTGTGATGGAAGACCAGGCCCTGGCTTTTGAAGGATTTTTGGCTCCGGGCAGTACGCACAAATGGGATGCCCAGAAGGAAATTTTTGTGCGGGTCGGAAACGTTGCCGCTGTGCAGGCGTGGCTGAATAATCGTCCGGTCAACTTGGCAAGGAACAGTAAGGGCGGTGTGACGGAAATTCAGATCAGCAGTCAGTTCCTTTCGGACGACGGGAACTTCCTGGGCGCCGCGTCTGCAGTTCATGAACCTCGCTAACAGACTCACTCTCCTCAGACTGGCGCTGGTACCAATCTTTATGGTGTTCACCGTGATTGACAATGTATGGACGCGGATTTTCGGGCTGTTTATTTTTATCGGGGCTTCGCTGACGGACCTTTACGACGGGTATGTGGCGCGCAAGTACGGCGAGGTGACGGACTTCGGCAAGTTTATGGACCCGTTGGCGGACAAGTTCCTGATTTCGGCTGCTTTGATTTCGTTTGTGGGGATGCGGGAACTGCATGTGCCGGCGTGGATGGTGGTGCTGATTATCGGGCGCGAATTTTTGATAACGGGTCTGCGTCTTTTGGCGGCTTCGAAAGGGGAAGTGATTGCTGCGGACCGGTCGGGCAAATTTAAAACTACATGGCAGGTGGCGGCGATCATTACGATACTTATAATTCTTTGCGTGAACACTGTTTTGAGCGACTATTATTGGGTAGAGCCGCTGGAACTGTCGGAACAGGACGGGTGGCGCGGCGCTGCAGGTAGTTTTCTGGTGTGGTCGCCGTACTGGCTGGTGTTTGTGACTACGATATTGACTCTGATTTCAGGTTCATCCTATCTCTACAGCAACAGGCGCATTTTTTCCAAAGAGATCGGCCTGAGTATC
>CAYHWZ010000369.1:0-2270 GCA_964359975.1 uncultured Elusimicrobia bacterium
GCTTCATTCTTTTCAGCAGTATTGGCAGCAAAGAACCGGTCAGCGTGCCCCACATTACAATCAGCACAAGTGTAAGACCCACAGTAAGAGCCACCGGCAGATAGTGCGGTCCATAAACATCACTGACCTGCGACCACAGAAAAATCCGCAGAAAACCGATTGTGCCGAGAATAGACCCGAGTGCCAGCCCTGACGCGAATTCCATTCTCAATACTCTCCACCAGTCGCCGAACGTGATTTCCCGCAGCGCCATGGCTCTCACCACCAGCGTTGCCGCCTGAGAACCTGAATTCCCTCCGCTCGAAATAATGAGCGGTATGAAAAGTACCAGCACCACTGCCTTCTCAATCTCGCCTTCAAAATATCCCATTGCCGTGGCCGTCAGCATCTCGCCCAAAAACAGTACACACAGCCACGTGCCCCGTTTGCGTATCATTTTTATGAACGAAACATCGAAATACGGTTCATCCAGCACTTCCACGCCGGCCAGTTTCTGGATATCTTCCGTGTCCTCGTCCTGGATGACATCAATCATGTCGTCAGCCGTGAGCACGCCGACAAGAATATTCTCATCGTTCACCACCGGCGCAGCCATCAGCTTGTACCGGGTAAAAACCTTTGCCGCCTCTTCCTTGTCCGTAGCCGCATAAATTTTGATGATACTTACCGGACTCATGATATCCTTCAGCTTCACGTCCGGCGGCGCGGCAATCAGTTTGCGCAAAGACAACCCGCCTATGAGTTTGCGCTGTTCATTGGTGACGTAGAGCACACTGATGAACCCCTGCTTGGTGATGCGTGTGCTGGCCTGCAGCCGCTCGAGAGTGGCGCGTACTGTCATTTCCGGCGCCAATGGTATCAGTTCGGTCTGCATTAAAGACCCTGCGCTGTTCGGCGGGAAATCCATCACACTCTGAATCGTTTCCACCCGTTCTTTCTTCATCATCGTGGTCATCCGCTTGATGAACCTGGGGGGGAGACTCTTAAAAAGTTTGGCTGTTACGTCCGTCGGTATGTCTTGCACTATCGGCGCCAGGTGCTGGTCGTCGGTATGCTGAATCATATATTCCTGCTGAGCCGGGCTGAGTTCTTCAAACACTTCCACTGCCCGCGACGGATGCAGGAGTTTAAAAAGCAGTAGCTGATGTTCCAGAGGAAAATCGTCGAACCCGTCCGCCAGGTCGATCGGATTGATTTCCGAAATCAGCTCCTTAAGTTCATCCAGCTGTTTCTGCTGGATCAACGCCTTGATTTCCGGAATAAAAATCTTGACCGGATGAAGTTCGCGCATGCCCTTGTCCATTTGACCCATAACGAGATATTCTAACAACTTTCACAGTGAGTTTACAACAGCGCACTACACATCCCGCCGCAATTTTTGTAAACTGTCGTTATCAAGATGAATCCCCTGTCAAAAACATTGATCATTGCCGGCGCAGTGCTGATAGCAGCCGGTGTTCTCACCTCACTGTCACCCAAACTCGGGTTTCTGGGACGACTGCCCGGCAACATCCGGATTGAAAGGGAACACTTCAGATTTTATTTCCCGGTGGCCAGTTCCCTCCTCTTGAGCGCCGCGCTCTCATTCATAATCTGGTTCATCCGTCATAAATGACCGCGCTGGCCGTCATGGCCTCACTCTGCGCAGCAGTTTTTCTCTCGCCGGCTTTCAGCGAAGACAGCGCAGTGCCGGAAACCGTCATCCGTGTCGGCATTCTGGAAAATGCCGCTTCCTTTAATCTGAGCGCAGAATCCGGCTACCATGCCGTTGAACTGAACACCGGCAAAAAAACCGACCTTTCTCCATCCAACGTATACCTTGTTTCACCTTCGGGCAATGGCGTCTCAATCGGCGGGCAGGAACTGCAGACTCCGCTCCGTCTGGTCTTACCGGAAGATAACAAATTCATCCGCATTAACGGCCGCCGTTACCGCGACACACTCATCTTGCGAACGAACGGGAACAATAAACTCACAGTCATAAACGAACTCGGCCTCGACGGATATCTCTACGGCATCCTCCCGCGCGAAGTCAGCCCGCAGTGGCCGTTCGAATCGCTCAAAGCCCAGGCCGTTGCCAGCCGTTCCTACGCGCTTAAAAATATGCACCGGCACGATTCCGAAGGATTTTTTCTCTGCAGCACCGTCCATTGCCAAGTCTATGGCGGAGTCGAGGGCGAAACCGGTGTCACCACCCGCGCCGTAGACGAAACGCACAACGAAGTGCTCACCTACAACGAAGACATGGCCAGCACCTATTTTTTTGCAAA
>CAYHWZ010000370.1:0-2263 GCA_964359975.1 uncultured Elusimicrobia bacterium
CCGTCTCAGATAACGTCACTCTCTGCAATGGTCGGAGGAAGCGCAGGCACTATACAATTGACCTGGGTCGCGCCGGGCGATAACGGGACAACCGGTCAGGCAGTCAGTTATGATTTGCGGGCCGTCTCTGAATCAAATTATGACTGGAGCACGGGATTCGATGCGGCAAGCGTGATCAATTCCGCCATATCCGTTTCCGGCCCGCTGGGCACGGCAGAGAGTTATCAGGCGGAAAATCTTGATCCGGGTGTAACTTATTATTTCAGATTAAAAGCATATGACGAATTTGGCAACCAGTCTGCGCTTTCCAACGGAGCATCCAATTTTGCATCGCTCTCCGCTGCGGCCCGGAACTTCTATCTCAGGACAGGGACACTGAGTTCACCGTTTCCTGCTGACTCAAAAACACTGGGAATTTCGAGCGCCACTCCAAGCAATACGGGAACTACATTTACTTCCAATGCGCAATGGTGGAAACTGCGCCCTGAACAGTCTGCCACCGGCGTCGGCGCGGCATTGCCCGCAGCCATATCAAATGAGACCTGGATAACCACAACTTCGCTGCTGTATCAAACTGTGTCAACAGGCAACATGACTCTGGATTTGAGATGGCAAGTATCTCATACCAATATCACCGGACGATTCGGGTGGAGAGTGTCCATAGCCAGCACAACAGTGGGCACTCTGAACAGCCCGACTTTCCTTACCGGCGGAGCAAATGGCTGGTCAGAAGACGGCACAACAAGAACAGCGTCCGGAGCAGGCGTTCCGCAATTCGTACAGTACAACAGCACGATTGTAAATTCGGCTGACATACTGGACGATCAGTATCTGATTCTGGAACTGGCATTCCGCCAAGTCGGCACCAGAGCAAACGAAACGTTTATTTTATACCACAACACACCGACTGTTAAATTCGGCATGACTTCAATCGGCGACATCAAACCTCCGACGGGTCTCACCAGTCTGAATGCGTTGACAGGCGCCGCATCCGCGCAGATTATATTGAGTTGGAGCGCGCCGGGCAACAACGGCACTATCGGTACGCTTCTGGCCAATTCACGCTACCATATTGCGACCACTACCGTGCTGACTGATGCGCTTGATGAGGCCTACTGGGAAAATAAAAGAACTAATCCGGAAATTCAGATTTCCACATCCGGCGTCAGACCGTATAACCCGCAGGGACGCGTGCTCTCAGGTCTGCAGGATGCCGTTACATATTATATCCGTGTCTGGACCCGAGACCAGAGCGGAAATTATTCTGCGTTGTCCAGAGGCGCCACTGCAATGGCTCAATGGGCGGCGCGCGTGCCGGAAACAAGCACGTTCACCGGCGTGACTATCAATACTGTCACCGTCACGTGGGGGAGCAATAATAATGCAAGCAATGTAAGATATGAAATGCAGGTTTCAAGTTCGGACGATTTTGTACCGTTCAGTTCTTCCGTAACATATCTGCTCACAGCATCAAGCAGCGCTCTCGTGCCCAACACAAGTTATTACGTCCGAGTGCGCACTTACGGAATTGCCGGAGACACTTCGGCGTTCAGCGACACTTTGTCCACAGATACATTAGCTGCTTCGCCGGGACTGAACAGTTTCATCGTCTATCAATCAAGTATCGAGGCGCGTCTTGCAAGAAACAATAACGCTCTGGAAACTGCTTTCCGGGTGCTTGCTTCGACAAATGGTTTTAACACTGTGTTTGAATCTTCTCAAGGAATCGCTGAAGCAGGGCTGACTTCTCTTGCCGTTCTTTCTCTTATACCGAACAGTACTTACCAGCTCCGCACCGATGCTGTCAACTTCTGGAACCTTGTCTCATCTCAAACCGTGATCGCATCCACCGCAACTCTGGCAAATCCTCCGTCCTTGAGTTTGTTCAGCGCGGTGAACCAGTCCAGCATTACGGTGAGTTGGGACAACAATTCCAATCCGCTTATTCCGCCGACATCTTACGGAATGCAGATTTCCACATCTATGGACTTTGTGGGGAGCATCAATTCCAGTTCGAACACATTTACGCTGTCGGCATCGACCGACAGTTTGGCCTCCAACACAACATACTTTGTGCGCGTGCTTGCATTCGGAGTCGGTGGGTCCAGCAGTGTCTATGACAGCACCATCTCAACCGCGACGCTCGCGTCCACTGTCACTGTCACTTCTTACCGTCTCTACCAGACCAGTGTATCCGTCACTCTCGGTCTGAACGGCAACTCAGCGGGCACTAATGTTTCCATCAGTACCGGTAACTTTAATG
>CAYHWZ010000371.1:0-2253 GCA_964359975.1 uncultured Elusimicrobia bacterium
CCTCGCTCACCTGTCCGGCTTTGTCTTTTGCAAGCAATACAATTGTGTATCTGCCGGGCGTTAATTTACTGGTGTCCCATACACCGAGCGGTCCAGTCATTACGCTGCGGTAGGATATGTTGGAGTTGGGGTAATGAGCATCGCTCGCGCTCTGATTCGACGCGGGAACTGGAATGCCGTTTTCCAAACTTTCCACTTTCCACATTCCACTTTTTATTGCCGTTGTCACCCACAGCTCATATCTCCAGAAATCTGTGGTGTCGTTGATAATGGGGTCGGTGGCGATTCCGCGGATTGACACGGTACCGCTCACTCTGGCCGTTGTTGTGCTCAGTGCCGGATACGTTATGCGCGCAGGCAATCCGTTCTTTATCACTCCCAGAGTTGAGATGGTCTCGTTGCCGAGTGTATCTTGGGCATAGTGACGGATGGTGTATGCTCCGTCGGCTGGGTATACGCCCTCTTCATCTTTGCCGTCCCAGTAGAATGCTGATATCGCTATGTCTCCGATATTGACATGGTTGACGTGCACTATCTGCGTGGAACGGTACATTTCATCCCCTCTTACCACCTGTCCGAGCGCGTCGGCTATGGCGAGCTTTATGTGCACGTTTTCATTGAACCCGACATAAACAGTCACTGAACTCGATGCGGTCAGAAACAGCATTTTGTCCGTGTACTGGAACATTATTTTGGGCGGCGTGCGGTCCGCTTTGAAGTCCGGTAATGTCATGCTGCGTGCGTTTCCTGCTTCGTCGGTCACTTCCGCGCTCACTTTGTACAGTCCGTCAGGGAGATAGTTCCCCTGTTCGTCTTTCCAGTCGAAAGTGAAATCATGCGCGCTCATGTCCGATGTCACGGTGAACGTCGCATATCTCACAATCCCTGCATCAAACCCCTTTTCATTCCCCCTTTCCAAGGGGGAAAAGAAGGGGGTCAGTTTCAGCTTCACATACACTTTGGATGAAAAGTTGTCGCGCACATTCATGCTTACGCGCACGCGGTCATCTTTACCGCTCAAAGCGACAGCACCCAGCTTCGACAGTCCAGGCACGGCTTCCAGTTTCGCTCCGCTCACTTCCGGCGGCGTAGAATCTACGATGATGTTTTGTCTGGCCTCGCCCTGATTGCCCGCCAAATCTTTTGCCCGCCCGATGATTACATAAATGCCGTCAGACACATTTTTTTCCTTATCGTCAGACCCGTCCCAGACCAGATTGCGCGCTATTTGAGATGATTTTGGTTCACTCACCAGATTTCTCACCATCGTAACGCTTGACTGTTTTTGAATGAAGAGAGCGACATCGGAAAGGTCATACTTCAGATTGTCCAATATTTGAAACTGGATGGCGGACTTGCGGCCCAACACGGGCGATATCATAGCTGGCGCGGCGTTCACTCTTACCATCGGCGCGGAACGGTCAATGAGAAACGGCGGGTCTTTGCGCGAAGTATTGACCGCAGTCAATTCGCCTTTAATCCAGTTGGTCCCTATTTCATCCACAAACACATCGGTTTTAACTTCCGGATTGTCGTCATAAGCATCTCCGAAAGTATGCCCAGCAAGACGCAGATTACGAAACTTTGTTTCTGTTGGACGTAACACATCCAAAGTGAATATACTCACTTGAAAACCTGGATAACCGGACGGCGCAGTAAAATTGATTTGAAAAGGTATGACCAGCTTGGAAACCCGTCCGACCCTCGCGTATCCCGCGCTTATGTTACTGTCCGCAAAGAATTCATCCGATGTATCGGCATACCGCATCCAAAAAGTAATATTCCCCATGGGAATAGCGCCAAAGGGATACCAGTTACAGTCCTTAAATATTTTATTGAAAGGACCCCAAACGTCGGAACAAAATTCCTTTTCAAAGAATATGCCCTGATTTGCGTTCAACGAATAGAATCTCTGTCCGACAAATTGTTGGGTTCCTCCTCCGGGTATTTGAAGACGCATATTGCCGTCAGTAATATTGACTTCAACGGTCTGGGCAAAGTTCGGCCTGGCAAAAGAATGCGTTGCCTTCACTTCAACAGCGCCTGTTCCCCTCACTTTCCACATGAACGGCTGGTACTCGCTTGAGCCAATCAGACCGAACCTGCGGTCCATCGCCTCCATAGCGTAGGAGTATTCACCGTCGGGGATACGGTCGTTGTTCACCAGACCGTTCCAGCTCATGGAATAGTTGACCGGGACTGTCGAGGTCACCTGTGTGCCGCTCATATCGGTAATGCGGTATTCTCTGGTGG
>CAYHWZ010000372.1:0-2243 GCA_964359975.1 uncultured Elusimicrobia bacterium
GGATATTGCCAATGCGGGCATTCAACGCTCCGTCCTTCCCCCAAATGTTGTGCCACCCGAGAATGAACCAGTTGTTCTTGACCGTGTTGGCGGCGTTGCCGGAAATCTCAGTTTCAATAAATACGGAAACATTCTTGAAAATGCTTCCCGCAGTGAAAAACTGCAGCCAGTCCGGATTGCCGAAATTCACCAGCGTGGATTCCTTGGTGCCGTTTGCGTCCCGGTCCAATGATTTCGTTTTAACTGAAGCCACGTTGAACGCGACACGCATGCCGAGCAAATTGCCGAGTTCGCTGATGTTCAGACGGTCCGTGATTTTAGATTTGCCGACTTCGTCGCCGTCCTCGGTGCCCATCATTTGAAATCCGTTCGCCTTGAACCGTTCGCCGACCGGGGTCAACCGGGGAAAAGCAGTATGACACGCGGTACAGCTCATATTATATTTGCGCGTAAACTGCGCCACCGCCTGCGCATCGTGAATGGAACTCGGCCGCATCGGGCATAAATGCATCATTTTGTAAACCAGAGGCGGAGCAATCACAAGCACACCCACAACAATCAACCCTACGCCCATTCTCTTTATTAGTCTCATTTTATGTTCCTCCGATTATTCAGTATGTTCAATAAATCTGGTGACGCTATTAGGATTTGAACCCAAATCTCCGCATCCAGCGGCGCGATACCTTCTCCAAGCTTTCAATCATGCCAGATTACATTCGCGCTCAATGCGACGTCCTTGCCGTTAGACGATAGCGTCAAAGATCAAAAAATCTTATGCGTAACTGTGCAGCCCTGAAATCAGATAGTTCACTCCGAAATAAGTGAACATCACCAGCGCAAAACCGCCCAGAGACAGCCACGCAAACTTCTCGTTCTGCCATCCCTGCTGCTTGCGCAAATGCAGAGCCGTTGCATAAAAAAGCCATGTAATGAGCGACCAGGTTTCCTTCGGGTCCCACGACCAGTACGAACCCCACGCCGAGTTCGCCCATACCGCGCCCAGAATAATCCCGATAGTCAAAAATAAAAATCCCAGCACCGTTGACCGTTCCATAAACCCTTCAAATATAACCGGTTTATCCGACTCCGGTTTCTTTCTCATGCACACCAGATACACACCCGCCGTCAGAAAACAAAGCGCAAACGCCGCATAGGCCGCCATCACCGTCACCACATGAAATAGCAGCCAGTTCGACTGCAGAGCCGGCATGAGAGACTGAATCGAACGGTCATTCAAACTAGCAATCCCCAACAATACCAGCGCCAAAATCGAAACCCAAAAACCAAGACCCAGAAGCGGAAACCGCGATTCACCGCCCGTCACCCGCACCAGAAAAATGTGATACATCATCCCCACCAGCCACACCAGCAAAGTCAGCGATTCGTACATGTTCGACATCGGCGCATAGCTGCCTTCCGACCAGCGCCACCCCAGATAAACCGTCTGCATTGCAAACGCCAGCGTCACGCACCCCAACCCCATCCACTCCAGCATTTTTTTCTTGGAAAGATACCCCGCCCCGTAAAGAAGAATGGACGCAATGTACGCGCCGAAGGAAAAATTAACCGTTAACGCGCTCATGCCTTTTTCCCCTTTCCATAATAAGAAATCGTCAGCCCGAGCGGGAGCAGCAGAAACCATGCATAAACCAGCCCCACCCCAGGATCCTTCGCCACCTGAAAAGACGAATAGTCCGGGTCATCCGGATTGTAACCCGACTGAAAAAAAGTGTACCCGCCGAATTTCAGCGGATGATTCACAAAAGTCTCTCCCGCAAAAAGAACCTTCGCGCCCTTTTCCTCCGAGCGTTCCAAAATTTCAATCTTACTCTTGAATTGTTTGATTTTTCCCGGCACAAACTGGTACAGCACATTGAACCGCCCCTCCGAGTCATGCGAAAAACCCGGATGATTGGCAAACACCCACATTTTCCGTGCAGGTGAAGCCGTCAGTTCCAGTTCCAAAGCCGGATTGTTGGGACGCGATGAAGCTGTATAAAAACGGTAGGATTTACCCGCGCCGGTATTTTCCGCGCGGAAGTCAGGCAGATGCTGCAGCACACGCACCTTCACACTGTTGTCTCGAATCTGATATTGCCCCCCGGGCGCAACTTCCAGAGTTTCTTCCCAGCCGGCTTTTCTGTCCGCAATCTGAAGGTAGTGTTGACCTTCATTATAGTATTCCACACGGAACTCCGTCAACCTCACCTGAAACGGCAGATGGATCGTCCCGCCCGACGACG
>CAYHWZ010000373.1:0-2241 GCA_964359975.1 uncultured Elusimicrobia bacterium
TTTATAAAATTTACCCATCCGCAAAAAATCCCCCATTCTGCAGAGGTCTTTGATTGGCGAACCGCCGAGCGATTCCGCGCTTTTGCAGTTGGGCATTTCGTCGCCCATCATAATGACGGAATTGCCTATCTGAATCGTCGCATGCATGGTGCCCGGTCCGGACGGATTCGGAAAAAAGTCCAGCACTTTCGCGTTCAGCGCCTTTTTATAAAAATCAACAGCTTTTTTCGTGTCTTTGAACGTAAGACTCGGCGTTACCGTGTGATAAGCGTCCGGAACAGTATTGGTCACGATGCTCCTCCTTGTATTTTTGATTGCATTTTTTTTGCGATGAACGCGTCCATTCCCCACTCTCCTCCGCCGTAAGCCGCAAAAAGCAGAAAGATGAAACAGAGCAGCACCGCAGGTTCGCCGTGATTCTGGACGGGCCAAAATCCGCCTGGCTGGTGAAACTGAAAATAGGCCACAGCCATTTCGCCCGACAGAACGAACGCCACGGGCCGCGTGAAAAGACCGAGCATGATAGCAGCACCGCCGTAAACTTCCATTGCGCCGCCTATCCATATCTGCGACATGAATTTCGGATGGCCGCCGAATTCCGCCGGCACACCGCCGAACCAGTCAAACATTTTCACTCCCCCCGCCTGCAGGAACAACAGCCCTGCGACTATGCGGAGCAGAAACAGCGTCACTTGTTTTGCGCGTTCCGTATTCATGTCAACGCCTCCTCTAGTTACCGTCGTACATTTGCTTCAGCGATTTTGATTGCCCAGTTCGAGCAGTTTGGTCATTGTGTTGAAATTGCGTGTTGTGGCTGAAATGCCGAGCATTTTTTCAATGGAATTGTTATTCAGTTTGCTCTTGCCGTATGAGATAGGGCAGTGGAGGTAGACGACACCGTCGGAAATCACGATTTTGTCCGGGCGAAAGTCTCTGCGGCTGAGTTCCATCACTTTTTGTTTGTCGGGTTTGCCGGTCAGTAGAGTAAAAAAAGTCCTTGCGGAGACTGAACTTGGGAACGGGTTACCAGCGAGAATTTTGCGCACCTGGTCAGGCGTGCGCGCGGCAATGACCAGGTCGCCGCCGAAACGTTTCAGAATGACGTCATGCACCAGCTTTTCGGTTCGGTAAGCAGAGAGATTGGATTGGGCGAGAACGTTGCCGCTTTGGATGTAGGTGCGGACATTTTTGAGGCCGGACTTTTGAAGTGCCGTCCGAAGAGCGGCCATCGGCACTCTGTTCTTGCCCGACGGCATCACACCTCGAATGAAAATAATGAAAGTTTTCATGTCCCCCCTGGCGGATGGATTTAGGATACTTTTAAAAAGATTCGGAGGGGGAGAGATTCGAACTCTCGGTACAGGTTTTCACCCGTACAGCGGTTTAGCAAACCGCCGCCTTCAGCCACTCGGCCACCCCTCCATCGTATTCACTTTTCAATGTGATTTCCTACTTTATCCCACCAGCTAAAACAGTATTTTCAATATTTGTTGGCCGCTTTTCTGGCCGCTTTTGCTCTTCCCCCAGCACTTCCAACTGCTGATTTTCTGTGTAGAATATAGACTCTGTTATATCGTATCTCTGCGCTTCAGCCAAGTACTTTTGGATTGAAGCGGGTGAACTGTGCCCCATTTCCGTTTGCAGTTGCCTGAAATTTTTTACAACCATTGCCCGGTGCATGCAAAAGGTGTGGCGCAGGTCATGGAGTTTACGATCCGCGAGTCCGGCCTTTATCCGCACCTTAGCAAAACAATGCTCCACATAAGAATCTGAAAGGGGGCCACCATGTTTGTTGTGAAAGAAGTAGCCGGTTTCCGGATGAGGTTTCATATTGTTCATCAATGCATCAAACCTCGGCCCCATGCTCGCCATGTTGAACCATCTATAATGTTCCCCCACTCGCTTCTTTTTTTCTGTCAGTACTTTGAACTCAGTCCGGCTCGAATTGATATTGCTGACATTGAAGACAAGTCCTTCATTCAGTCGGGCGCCAGTCAATGCGAAGAATTCCACAATATTTCTTAGCATACCGGAACATTCTCCCACGAGTACATCGACCTGCTGTTTAGGTAACCACTTATCTAGCCGGTTTCCGGTACGCAATCGTTTGAGTCCATCAAACGGGTTCTTCTTGAGATACCCTAATGATATTGCATATTCTGCCATCGTGTTCAGGCAGGATAGTTCATTATTTATCCTGTAAGCACTTACCGGTTTCCCTATGTCAGCAAGCTAACCGGA
>CAYHWZ010000374.1:0-2235 GCA_964359975.1 uncultured Elusimicrobia bacterium
ACAGCAGGAAAAACCGCGTTACCATGCGCGCGAAACTGCGGTGCGTCTGGCCCAGCTGCACAATGCAGTGGTGGTGCTGGGGAGCGCCACTCCCTCGGTGGAAAGTTTTTACCGCGCGAAAAGTGGGGAATGGTCCCTCTTGTCCATGCCGACGCGTGTGCCGGGCCAAATTCTTCCCGGCATTGAGATCGTCCAGAGAAAGAACACCAAACAGTCGCGCGTGCTGGGACCGGAACTGCTCCAGGCCATCACTGTGGCGATTGCGCGGAGGGAACAGACTATTTTGGCGTTGAACCGGCGGGGCTTTTCCACCTTCGCGCTTTGCGGCGCGTGCGGGTATGTGTGGAAATGTCCGGAGTGTCAGGTCATTCTCGTGCATCATGAAATGTACGAAGAAAATGTGCCGGGGCGCGGGCTGTATTGTCACTACTGTTTTCACCGCGAGGATGTGCCGACTGTGTGCGTGAAGTGCAAGTCCATGCGGCTTTTTCTCGGCGGGATCGGCACCCAGAAAGTGGTGCAGGAAGTGAAGCGCATTTTTCCGTCGGCGCGCGTGGCCCGTCTTGACCGCGATGTGGCGACCAAACGTCATGCGGTGAAACAGACCTACGAAAGTATCAGGCAGGAAAAGACGGATATTCTCGTCGGGACGCAGATGGCCACGCAGGGGTTTGATTTCCCGAGGGTGACTCTGGTGGGAATTGTGGATGCGGATACGGCTCTGCATCATCCGGATTTCAGGGCGAGCGAAAAAACGTTTCAGTGGGTCACTCAGGCAGCGGGCCGGGCAGGACGGAGCGCGCGCGGGGGAAAAGTGCTGGTGCAGTCTCTCTTGCCGGAACATTATGCCCTGGTCTGCGCGCAAAAACATGATTATGAAACTTTTTACGGGCAGGAAGTGGAATTCAGGCGGCTATTGAATTTTCCTCCGTTTTGCGAACTGGTTCTGATAACTATTCAAAGTAAATCGCACAAACCCAAAGTGCCGGACGAGGCGGCCCGTTATGCTGAACAGATACGGCCGTTTGTGGCGGACAAGTCTGTACTGATGCTTGGTCCGGGTCCGTGTCCAAAGGAACATCTGCGCGGGCAGGTGAGGTGGCAGATATTGGTGAAATGTTTCGGCGCAGAAAGTCTGAAAAATGTGGTGCGGGCAATGCAGTCTGTCACGCAGAGAACCGGGATGAAGGTGACGGTTGATGTGGACCCGTATGATTTTGCCTGAGTTCTGCTGATGAACTTTTTAGACCGCCGAGGATTTTCTGTCTGGTTGGCTGGTGTTGCGGTCATTGGATTTTTGTTAATGCACACTTACGGTACTGTGGCGCCGTACCGGGATTCCGGTGATTTGGCCGCGTCCGCTTATTCGCTCGGTGTGGCGCATCCGCCGGGTTATGCGCTGTACACTTTGACAGGGAAAATCGTTGTTACCATGTTTCCTGCTGGAAATCCTGCGTACCGTGCGAATCTGCTTTCCGTCTTTTGCACTGCAGGAGTCATTGCGCTGTTTCTGAGTGTTTTTGCCGGCATGTTCCGGTTCAGTTCCATGCTCTTTGCTCTGCTCGTATGGCTGTTTTCATCGTCGGTGTGGCGTCTTTCCATGCTTTCGGAAATGTATACGCTGAATGCGCTGTTTTGTGCAGTGATAATGGCGGTTGCGCTGAGAGATATTGCCAGCCGGGGCGAAATTTCGGAGAATGGGTTACGGTTATGCAGCTTTGTGATTGGGTTTGGTTCGGTCAATCATCCGACACTGGTGTTTCTTGCGCCGGGATTGGCGATATTGCGGTGGATGCAGGGACCGAGGGGGGCAGTACAGCTTGTTCGGTCAGTGGTCGGTTATTTGTTGTTCGGTCTGCTGGGATTTTCGCTGATTCTGTACTATCCTGTGCGGTCTTTTCAACAACCGTTGATTGACTGGGGCAACCCGGAAAATCTGCGCAATCTGTGGCGGCTGATCACTCGCGCGGATTACGGCGGTCTTAAACTGCATCCGGAAGAAAGTCAATTTGTCTGGACAGCGCAGGGCGTTTCGGAACAAATGGGACTGTTTCTCCGTGCAGAGATCAGCGAACTGAAAATTTGGGGCGCGATATTGTCTGTTGTCGGCGGTGTTCTTATATTTCTGCGTGGCAGTCGTACAGATAAACGTAAACTCACTTTTCTGGCAGCAGGTTTTTTAACCGCGGGCCCATTTTTCGTTTTGCTGTCCAATCTTCCAATCAATGAAGAGAC
>CAYHWZ010000375.1:0-2232 GCA_964359975.1 uncultured Elusimicrobia bacterium
CAGAGCCAGTGCCACGGCAAGAGAACCGACTCCCAGAGCAGTCAGTAGAGGCGTGATGGAAATTCCCAGATTCGACAGTATCAGCAGAACGCCAAGTCCAAAAACCAATACGCGGAGCAGGTTTTGCGTCAAGCTTGAATGCGCCGCAGGCAGATCGCGCCGCGATGAGAAATCTTCCACAAAGCCGGTCAGTAAGTTCGCCGTGACAAAGGAAATCGAGAGGAAGAACAGTGTCATCACAGTCTTGCGGGCAACCATCTCGATGGCAGGCGGCAACAAAGTCCAGTGCATGCCCAACAACACTCCAAGCAGGATGAACCAGGGCACAATATGATTGCGCAGGGAATCTATCAGTATATCATCGAGATGTGTTTCGGTTTTGAGCGAAAGTCGGGTCAGTCTTGAAATGACGAACACTCTTATCAAATATCCTGCTGCCGTGCATCCGGCAAGTATTGATAGAGAGATGATCCAGTTGTTCACAGGTCTAATCTCCGAAGGAAATCCCCGTGGCTTTGGCGGTGTTCACTTCCTGGTCGTCGGGCGAGACTCTCCGCAGATTTTTGACAGCTTCCGGCAGAGGCACGCTGGTCATTTTAGTGCCGCGCAGGGAACACATGTGGGCAAATTTTTCCTGAGCCAGCAGCCGCACCGCATGCACGCCGTATCCTGTGGCCAGCCAGCGGTCAAACGCCGTGGGAGTGCCTCCCCTTTGCAGATGTCCGAGAATGGTGACGCGAGTTTCAATGCCTGTGGCTTTTTCCACCATGTCCGCGATCTTGTTGCTCACTCCGCCGAGACGGATGGGGTCATGAGAACCTTCCACTGTCTTGCTCACTACCAGTTCACCGCCCAGCTCTTTTGCGCCTTCGGACACGACGATAATGGTGAACTCTTTTCCCCGTGCAATCCTCTGCTGGATGGACTCAACGATTTTTGCGGACTGGTACGGGATTTCCGGCAGGAGAATAATGTCCCCTCCGCCCGCTATCCCTGCCCTCAGCGCAATCCAGCCGGCGTAGCGGCCCATAGTCTCCAGAATCATGATGCGGTGGTGCGATTCTGCCGTCGAGTGCAGACGGTCCACTGCATCCGTCGCCACAGTGAGCGCGGAATCAAATCCGAAAGTCACGTCTGTGCCGCCCAGATCATTGTCTATGGTTTTGGGAATGGCCACAATGGGGATACCGGCTTCGTGAAAGCGCATGGCCGAGGCAAGCGTGCCGTCTCCGCCGATAAGAACAAGCGCGTCCACGTTGCTTTTCTTGAGGTTAAGGAGCGCGTCTTTGGACCGGTCTTCCGGAGCCATGGTTTTGCCGCTTTTGTCATAGGTGTAAGCGAAAGGATTGGCGCGGTTGTTGGTGCCGAGAATAGTACCGCCGCGCACCAGAATACCGGACACAGTCTGCTCATTCATTTCCACAGTCCAGTTTTCCACCAGACCGCGGAACCCGTCCAAAAATCCTGTTACCTGCCATCCATGTTCTTTGATGGCGGACTTGACCACGGCCCTTAGTACAGCGTTCAGTCCCGGACAATCGCCCCCGCCGGTCAGCACTCCGATTTTCTTAATAGCCATAATTGGGAATTATACAAGATTTGCAGAGTCCTCACCAGACGCATGGTCTTGGCAGGGTGGGACATATTCAGCGCTTTTCTTGCCAAATTGTCCCTGTTTCTGCGCGCATCTGTCGTCGGTATTCGTTTTCTGAGGTAATTCTGTTGCATTATAGTATCAAGCGCAATTACAGGAGGGGACAGTTATTTCCGCTGAATCCAAAATTACCGAACCGTGTCCGTTGAACAAGAATCCCGGACCTGCCCAAAAGGATGTGGCCGGACAGATTCTGTGCGAGTTGTGCCGCATATTCTGTGCGCGCGGCTGGCTGAACGCCGTGAGCGGGAGCATTTCTATCCTGGACGGCAACAAAGTTTATTTCGGGCCCATCGGTGCGGGACATGACAATCCCTGCCCGCTCCAGCTTTTTATGCTCCATGTCAACGGCACTTTTCAGCAAGTGGTGGAATCCGACACTCAGACCATCGAGAACCTTTCTATCATGATGCTGCCGCACAAGCTGGCCAAGGCAGGCACTGTGGTGCATACTCACTCGCTCAGTTCAATGATGGTAACCTGGCTGTACGGAAGCGAGTTTTCTTTTACCGGCAGTCAGCTTGAGAAACTGTTCAAGCCCGGTTCCGACACGAAGAACATACGCATCCCCATTATAG
>CAYHWZ010000376.1:0-2223 GCA_964359975.1 uncultured Elusimicrobia bacterium
ACCTCTGTGTCTCGCTCGAAACCGGCATGACAAAACCGCGCGAAACTATCCTGCAGGAACTTGTCGCCATTCACTACGAACGGAACGAAATGGAATTTTCGCGGGGGAAGTTCCGCGTCAAAGGCGATACGGTAGAGATTTTTCCCGCCTATCTCGAAACCGCTGTCCGCATCCAGCTTTCCGGCAGTACCATCGAGCGCATTCTCGAAATCAACCCGCTCACCGGCGACAAAATCGCGGATAAGGACCGCATGTACATCTACCCCGCACGCCACTTTGTCACCACTCAGCCGACGCTGGAGCGCGCCATGTCCGATATCCAGGCCGAACTCAAAGTCCAGCTCGAGTTTTTCCGCTCGCAAGGCAAACATCTCGAAGCCCAACGCATCGAGCAGCGCACCCGCTACGATTTGGAAATGATGCGCGAAACCGGTTTCTGCCACGGCATTGAAAATTATTCACGCCACATGTCCGGCCGCAAAGCGGGCGAACGTCCCGCCTGTCTCCTCGACTATTTTCCCAACGATTTCCTCCTCGTTATAGACGAGAGCCACGTCACGGTCCCGCAGATCGGCGCCATGTACGAAGGCGACCGCGCACGCAAACAGACACTGGTGGATTTCGGGTTCCGCCTCCCGTCCGCGCTCGACAACCGCCCGCTGAAGTTCCCGGAATTCGAAAAGCTCTCGCACGAAACTGTCTATGTCTCCGCCACGCCCGGCCCGTACGAACTCAAAGCCGCCAAAGGTGAAATCATCGAGCAGGTCATCCGTCCCACGGGACTCATTGACCCGGAAGTCGTCATCCACCCCATCACGGGACAAATCAAAGATTTGATTTCAGAAATCGAAGTGCGTGTAAAAAATAAAGAGCGCGTGCTCGTCACCACGCTGACCAAACGCCTTGCCGAAGACCTCACTGAATTTCTCTCAGATAAGAAGTTCCGTGTGCGCTATCTCCATTCGGAAATAGACGCGCTCGAACGCGTGGAGATTATCAAGAATCTGCGCAAAGGTCTTTTCGACGTGCTCATCGGCATCAATTTGTTGAGGGAAGGACTCGATTTGCCCGAAGTCAGTCTCGTCGCAGTGCTCGACGCGGATAAAGAAGGATTTTTGCGGTCCGAAACCACGCTCATCCAGATTTGCGGACGCGCGGCGCGCAACGTGAACGGACGCGTCATCCTCTACGCCGACCAGATGACCGGTTCCATGAAACGCGCCATTGCCGAAATGGACCGCCGCCGCAAAAAGCAGCTTGAGTATAACAAGGAAAATCACATCGCGCCCAAAACTATCATCAAAGCCGTGCAGGAATTTGAAGAGTTCCAGTACAAAGTCCGCAAGGAAGGACTTTCGTTGGCCCGCGAACCGTCCCTGCAGTACCTCACCGCGCGCAACATCCCCAACGCGCTCAAAGACCTTGAACGCGAAATGAAACAAGCCGCGGACAATCTCGATTTCGAAACCGCCGCCGTGCTCCGCGACCAACTCTACGAAATCCGCGAAATGTCCGCGCACCGACGGAAAAATCCCGCACCCGCGCGAGGCGCCAAATGAATATAAAGAATCTCCCGCGCAAAATCATCGTCCGTCACACATTGCTCGCCTTGATGGAAGACCGCGCACATCACGACGTCAGTTCAAAGATATTGGGCACACAGCCAGCCGTTGCGCGCATTGTTGTGAGGCAGGGGGGAACACTCTGCGGACTGCATTTTGCCGAGGCCGCATTCCGGCTTATGGACCCGCACAGCATTGTGACATTACGCACACAAGACGGCAGAAGGGTGAAACCAGGCCAAACCGTCCTGACCGTCCGAGGAAGCGCAGCCAGAATCCTTTCCGCCGAGCGCACCGCGCTGAACTTTTTACAGCACCTGTCCGGCATCGCCACACTCACCGCCGCGTTCGTCGCAAAAACGCGCGCCACCAAAGCCAAAATCTACGACACGCGCAAAACCATCCCCGGCCTCCGCGCCGTGCAAAAATACGCCGTCCGATGCGGCGGCGGCACGAACCACCGCATGAATTTAGAAGAAATGGCCATGCTAAAAGAAAACCATCTTAAGCTATTCCCCCTCAAAGAGGGGGAAAAGAAGGGGGTCGCCGTAAAATTCAACGTCCCCGTAGAAATCGAAGCCCAAAACAAAAGGGAACTAGACCAAGCCCTGCTCCTGCGCCCCGACATCATCATGCTGGACAACATGCCCCTGCCCCAAAT
>CAYHWZ010000377.1:0-2220 GCA_964359975.1 uncultured Elusimicrobia bacterium
TAATACGTTACTGCAATCATCACACCGGGCCTCTACTTTTCACGTGTCCGCCGAGGCGGAAGGAGAGGGAGGCAGACAGAGTTACAGGACACGGGACTCGAAATTGAAAACCTGGCCGCTGGCGGAATTTTGGCTTGCAATCTGGACGACGAATTCCGCGAGTTCCTGCAAATCCGTGAGACGGCCAAGCGTGTGTTCGGCGCGGATACGTTCGGATTGCGTGCCCCAGACCTGCGCGCCCATATCCGTGAGATGGAATCCGGGCAGGACTGCGTTGACTTTGAGATTAAAACGGCCGAGCTCTTTAGCAGCGGATTTGGTGAGCGCAATCAAACCGGACTTAGCCGAGGCATAGTTGGCGCCGCCCACAGTGCCGCGCACTCCGACGATGGACGAAATATTGACAATCGAGCCGGACTTTTGTTTGACCATGACTTTGGCGCATTCGCGAAGACACCAGAACGCGCCGGTAAGGTCCACGCGCAGGACTTCGTTCCATTCCTCGTCGGACATTTTAAGGATTGAACGGTCGCGCGTGACAGCGGCGTTATTGACCAGCACATCAATGCGTCCCCACTCTTTGAGCACGGACTGGATCATACCTGCGACTTCCTCGGAATTCCCCACATCGGCTTTCAGGAGCATGACCTGGGATTTGAACGCGGCAGCTTCCTCGGCTGTTTCGTCCGCTTTACGGTCGTCGGTGCGGTAATTGAGCGCGAGACGGTAATGCCGGCGCGCGAAGGCAAGGGCAATAGCCCGCCCGATTCCCCTGGACGCGCCCGTGATCAATGCAACAGGAGACATGTAATTTTACTCGGACAACCGGACAAGCTGACCGGTGGCATATGCGCGGCCCAGCGCTTTTTGGAGGAGACCGTAACCGACAATAGTGTAAATAAAGTTGAGCGCCCACCCTTTCAGCACCGCATGTTCAAAGAGCGGACTGAACCCGTACAGCGTGCGTACATCGTCGAGAAAGTAAGTGAGCGGCACAAGTTTCGCAAACGTCAGGAACGGTTCGGGCAAAAGGTTGACCGGATAATAAATACCGCAGAGCACCATCAGCAGATAACTCAAAGCCCAGACGGTGATTTCCGCGCGCTGACCGTAGAGCAGGATCAAAATCCAGACGAGCATACCGGAAAGAAGCGCCACATAAAAAATACCGAACAGGAACGCGGCCGTCGGCAGGAACGCGGGCAGATGAAAATCGAACGAGTACCGTGCAAGCGCGGCCAGAAAAGCGAACACAGCCAACCCGCGGAATATGCCAACCGCCCACGAACCCAGCAGCGTGGCGGCCATCGAAGCCGGCGAGAGAAAAGTATGTTTCACGCTTTTGGACCACACGTCGTAAAGGAGAGAATACCCCACATCGAGCTGAGTGACTTGCAGGACACCCGACGCCACGGCACCCGTCAGCACAAACGCGAGCGCACGGTGGTCCAGATTCAGGAATCCGCCCATCAGCCCGATGGAAAGAATCCCCATCGTCGGCCAGAAGATCATTTCCGCGACAAAGAAAATATTGCGCTTGGCGAAAATCGCGTTGCGGTAGATGAAAGCGTAGGTATGAATGAGAAAAAGCGGCATGATTATGAGAGCGGATTCTTGCTCAGTTCCATGAAGAGCTGTTCCATAGTGGTCGACTGCATCTTGACTTTGAGTTCCGACGGAGTGCCCTCGACCATGATGCGGCCTTTCTGCAGAAACGCGATACGTTGAGCGAGCTGTTCAGCTTCGGCCATGTAGTGAGTGGTAAGCAGGATAGTGATTTTTTTCTCCGTATTGATTCTCTGCACGAAGGCGCGCATTTTAGCCGCGACATCAGGGTCGAGCCCGATGGTTGGCTCGTCAAGAAAGAGCAGTTCGGGTGAATTGATGAGCGCTTTGGACAGAGCCACGCGCTGTTTGGTACCGGTGGAAAGTTCATCGAACCTGCGCGTACGGTACTGAGTGAGATTGAGCAGGTCCATCAATTCCTCGATGCGGCTGTCGAGCGCTCTGCCATACAATCCGTAGAGATACCCGTAAAATTTGAGCAGTTCCGTAACCGTCATGCACCAGGGAAAATTGGCATTGCCGGAACTCATATTGAGACGCCGCGAAACCGAATGCGCGGCATGAGCTGCATTGCTGCCGAAGAGATGGATTTCACCTTCGTCGGGTTTGACAAGAAGAGAGAGACAATTCAGCAGAGTAGTTTTACCTGCGCCG
>CAYHWZ010000378.1:0-2194 GCA_964359975.1 uncultured Elusimicrobia bacterium
CATGACGGCTCCTGGCAATCAACGGTTCACATTTCAAAACTCCTGACCGTCAAGGAAAATCCAAAGTTTCCTTGACGGTTTTCTTTATACTGAAGCTGGACTCTAGCGAATGTCCAGGGCCCGGTCGACTTCTTTTCGGTCGTAACTTGCTATCTTGTTGCCCGATCTATCCTGAATCAATATGCTTCCGTCATTCAACGTTCTTGAAGTGGCCACGAGAGTTCCGGCGGCGGTTTTCAGCGCCATGCCGTCCGCTGTATGCTCCATTCGAATAGTCCGGAAATGTTCGTTATTTTTGTAGGCGTCGATTTTAATCGATGAATCTTTCATCGAATAGTTCAGCACCGCTTTCAAGTCGCCGCTTGACAATGTCTTTTGGTTCCCGTTCGCAGCGCTCGCAATCGGATTTTGGCCGCCCCAGAATTCAATGGAATTGAAGATGATCGCATCTCCCAACGCCGCGATACCATAGATGGGAAAATAGGCAAGCACGAGGAACACTCCCTCTCTGGCCCATTTATTCTGAATTTCGCCATTCCATCTGTGCAGACTTTTGGTCAGACGGAACGGTCCATAACACCCGCTTGCCAGCGTCAACGCCATCATGCTCATTACGATTGCTTTTTTCATTTTGTACGCCTCCTGTTGATTGACTAAATGATACGTCTTGCCCGTTCTTTGGGCATGGTTATAAAGATAGCTTTTGCCAAAAAATGCTCACACAATGCCTGTCTGAAGGTTGCCTGAGGGGAGTATTATACGGGAAGGAGGACTCGGGAACACTCATAACCATATGGCTTTTATGAGTGCCCCCTATTTGCGAAGTCCCGGCTGACTCACATATTTTTCATCGCCTTTTCAATACCTACTGCAAGGTCGGCGGCATTCATCACCGGTTTCCAATCCACTCCCGCGTTCAGCCCCATGAACAGCGGTTCCGCTATCGAGGGAATCTGCGTCGGGTCCTTTAAGTCAAAGAAAATATAACCTGTCCGTTTCCCGCAGCTCGTGGTGAAATAGGCCGCTTCCGGCTTTATGTCATCCATCACTTTTTTAAGAATTTTCGGCAGGATTCCGTCTTTAATGGCTTTGTTGGCTGGTTCGACCGGCATACTGACCGTCATCATCATACGCATGTGTGCGCCTCCTGGCGGTGCGGCGTTTTTTGCGGACGCAATTCATCAGGTCCCGCCAAAGTTGTCACGCGCATGATGTCCGGCCCTGTTCATTGCGGCCTGAAATTTATATTATCATTTTTTCAGCGGAGTCAAAAGATATTCCAGTCCGTTCGTTTTGATTTCCAGCACCGAGCGCATCATGTCGCCAAGTTTCCCCTTCGGAAACCCTTTGTTGGAAAACCAGATGAGATAGGTTTCGGGCAATTCTATGAGACGTCGTCCGGAATATTTGCCGAACGGCATGCGCATGTTCGCCAGTTCATCTAAATCGAATTGCGTCACCGCGGACCCGGCTTCATCCGCTGGGTCATGTACCGCAAAATCCCGTGAACCAGCCGCACGTCCGACATCCGCAGGTTCCATTGCAAAAGCGAGTTCCGGATTTTGGTGATTTTCAGTGTTTCAGAATCCAGTTTCAGATATTCCGCAGCTTCAAAAAGTTGGAGAATATGTTTTATCAGCCGTTCGCGGTCGTCGGCAGTGGCCATGAGCGTTTTTTCTACGCTTGTCTGCGATTCTTTTTTCGACAGTTCGTAACAGCACACAGCCACGGCGTGCGACAGATTCATCGAAGGCGTTGCGGATGAAGTGGGGATGGTGACATACGCGTTACATTTTTCCAGATGAGCATTGCCGAGCCCGGTTTTTTCCGAGCCGAAAAGCAGCGCGATTTTCTGACGGTCATTCACCCCGCGCTTTTTGAGGAACGCGCCCAGTTCATGCAGTTTCACTACCGGACGTTCCAGACTGCGTCCTTTGCCCGTGGTGGTGCCGAGCACAAGCTGACAATCGCCCACAGCTTCGTCCAGAGATTTCGCGCAGCCGGCTTTCAGCACGAGCGATTCCGCACCCACAGCCGAAACAGTCTCGCGCCACACCGGGTCATAAGGGCTGACGACTACGAAATCATCAAACCCAAAGTTGGCCATAGCGCGCGCCACAGACCCGATATTCAATGGATTGCGCGGCTGGACCAGGACAATGCGGAGATTCATATTATTACCACCGTGACGCCA
>CAYHWZ010000379.1:0-2194 GCA_964359975.1 uncultured Elusimicrobia bacterium
GCATTTTTGCTAGTATTAAATTGAACCTGATATCTGACAAGTTGTTTTGAATTTCTTCAGTAACCCTTTCCAAAATCCACTGTCAAATACCCCGGCTTGCAAGGCCTGGATTCTCTTGGTTGGAAGTCATAGTGGTCAAGTCCCAAGTTTCTAGACTGGGAATAGCTTGATCATATTTCAATGACATAATTGGCGAGTTGCGTAAGGCCAATGTGCCCATAGACAGAGAAACTCTCTCGCAATAACAGCGGTATTGACAAATTCTAGATTTAGTGCTATTCTAAATATATGGAAAAGAAGAGTTGCTTATCGTTTGGGGAGATTGAGGAGCGGCTGAAAGAGGCCGGGGTTTCCCCCACGGCTCAGCGGATTGCGATATGCCGGTATGTGCTCTGCGAGGCCAGTCACCCGACAGCGGAACACGTCAAGAAATGGGTGGACGGGCATTTCCCCAAAATGAGTATGGCCACGGTTTACAATACGCTCGGTATCCTCGTAAAAGCCGGGCTCCTTAAAGAGATACGCCTGCCGCACCTGGACAGCGCGGTCTATGACCAGAATGTGCAGAGGCATTTTCACTTTGTGGACGAACGCACCGGCGCCATCTCGGATATCCACGAGTCGCGCCTCACGCTCAGTCATGACCTGGACCGCGATTTCCGTATCAATGAAATCGAAGTGGTTGTGAGGGGGCGCAGACAGAAGTGAATTTTTTTTGGTCTTTCAATTAGAATAAGTCTAATAGTAGAGTAGTTACAGACACATAAAAGGAGGCAGTAAAATGACACAGAACACACAGGAAGCAGTGACAGTCGGTGTAGGGGCAGCGGTGCCGAACTTTGTAATGGACACGTACGACCCGCAGGCGGGCGCGTTCGGCAAGGTATCGCTGGAAGGGCTTATTAAGGAAAAGAAGTGGACAGTGCTGGTGTTTTACCCGGCGGACTTCACCTTTGTCTGCCCGACGGAGCTGGCGGACTACGGACGCAAGTATGACGAACTCAGGAAAATGGGCGCGGAGCTTATCTCCGTGAGCACGGACACCATGTACACGCATTTGGCGTGGAAAAGCGCGGAGAAGCTCTTGCAGGATGTCCGGTATCCCATGGCCGCGGACCCGACAGGAAAAGTATCGCGTCTGTTCGGCGTATATGACGAATCCTCCGGGCTGGCTTTGCGCGGGACTTTTGTCATCAACCCTGAGGGTAAGCTGGCGTCATCCGAAGTCAACTTCTACAATGTCGGCCGGAACGCGGACGAACTGGTGCGGAAAGTGGCAGCCAATGTCTATCTGTCCAAACATCCGTCTGAAGCGTGCCCGGCCAACTGGACCCTGGGCGCCAAGACTCTGAAACCCGGCGCTGCTCTTGTGGGCAAAGTGTACGAGGCGCTGCAGCAGAAATAGGACGGCGGAGCAGGTTGCGATATCAGACCGCAAGTTGCATAATATATAGAGGGAAGAACGGAGGTAAATCATGGACGCGCAAATCGGAATTGAAAAGAAGAATCGGGCGGAAACAGCGAAAATCCTGAACAGAATCCTGGCGGACGAGTACGTATTCCTCGTCAAGGCCAAGAACTATCATTGGAATGTGGTGGGTCCGGACTTCAGCGAACTGCATAAACTCTTTGATGAGCAGTATGAGAAGGTGTCGGGATTTGTGGACGATGTGGCGGAACGTGTGCGCAGTCTGAACGAAACCGCCGCAGGCACTCTGGCGGAGTTTCAGACGATGGCCACTCTTAAAGAAAAGGCCGGCAAGCCGGGGTCCGCGATGCAGATGATTGAAAATCTGCTTAAAGACCACGAACAGATCATCCGCAATCTCAGGCAGGATTTGCGCGACACTGCGGAAAAGTATGGGGATATGGGTACCAGCGATTTTCTCACCGGTCTGATGGAAGACCACGAGAAAATGGCCTGGATGCTCCGCGCATATCTGGAATCTTGACGCGGGAAGCTGGTACGAGTTAACAACAACGGCAGACCCCCTTTCTTTCCCCCTTCTCAAGGGGGAATACAAAGGGGTTTTGCTGTTACTCGCCGTAATTTCTGCCCGTCTTGTAAATGTTGCGTGGAATTACTATAATATTCGTTTGCTAAAAACTGTCGGATAAATTAGTCCATAGCTGTTCTATAGGAGAAACCGTAAAATGTCAAAGGCAAAATTTGAGAGGACAAAGCCGCACATCA
>CAYHWZ010000380.1:0-2156 GCA_964359975.1 uncultured Elusimicrobia bacterium
GAATTTTTCGTGAAAGATATTCCGCCCGCGTCCAGCACGGAAATCATTGTCACGCGTCCGGAGATTTATTTCGGCGAGTCGCCCGCCACTTACGCCATCGTCAATACCGCGGCCAAAGAATTCGATTACCCGTCCGGCGACGAAAATGTGTACACGCGCTACAGCGGTACCGGCGGTGTGCCTGCAGGCGGATTCCTCAAACGGTCCCTCTTTGCCGCACGGTTCGGCGAACTGAAAATCATGTTTTCCAGCGATATCACGCCGCAGAGCCGGTTCATCTATAACCGTCCCATCCGCGAACGCGCCAGTCTCGCAGCGCCGTTCCTGAAATTCGACCCGGACCCGTACATAGTCATTGATAAGGAAGGCAAACTTTTCTGGATGCTCGACGCGTACACTACTACCGACCGCTATCCCTACTCGGAACGGAACTCCGGTATCAACTATATCCGCAATTCTGTCAAAGTCACCATAGACGCGTACAACGGGACCATCGCATTCTACATCTCCGACCCGTCGGACCCGATAGTCAACACCTACGCTGCCATATTCCCCGGCATGTTCAAAAGTATGGACAGCATGCCCGACGACCTGCGCTCGCATATCCGGTATCCTCAATCCATGATGAATATCCAGGCCCGCATCTACGCCACCTACCACATGACCGAACCGCAAGTGTTCTATAATAAGGAAGACCTGTGGAAAATCCCGTTCCGGTCATCCGGCGGCCAGACGGAAACAGTCGAACCCTACTACACTGTCATGAAACTTGCCGGTGTCGGCGACCGCGAAGAATTTATTTTGATGGCGCCCTTTACTCCGGCTAAAAAAGAAAATATGATAGCATGGATGGCCGCACGGTGCGATCCGCCCAATTACGGACGTCTGCTGGTGTACAATTTCCCCAAACATAAACTGGTTTACGGGACCCAGCAAATAGATTCGCGCATTGACCAGGACGCGGAAATTTCCAAACAACTCACGCTCTGGGACCAGGGCGGTAGCCGCGTTTTGAGAGGGAGTATGCTCGTTATTCCCGTGGACAAAGCCCTGCTCTATGTCCAGCCGTTATATCTGGAAGCGTCCGGCGGCGGTCTGCCGGAACTGAAACGCGTGATTGTTTCGTACGGCAACGCCATCGCGATGGAAGAAAATCTGGAACTGTGCCTGTCACGCATTTTCGGCGGCCAGTTTTCGCAAGGCGCGCCGTCAGCCGGACGGTCCGAACCTGAACCTTCACACGACATAAAAATGCTTTCACGTCAGGCGCGTGAATATTTTGACAAAGCCCAGCGCGCGGCCCGCAGCGGCGATTGGTCCGCATACGGCACAGAACTTAAATCGCTCGAACAAACCTTGAAAAAAATGAACGAAGTGAAATGAACAAAATCAAAATGTTTCTGGCTAATATGACCTTTGCGCAAAAGTCGGCTGTTATCGCAGCTTTGGTAGCTGCTATGTTGGCCTCGTTTGCTTTATATGTCAGGCCCACCGACGAGTCCGATAAAGCTGAACCGGGAAAGACCGTTGCTTTAGCCCAAAAACCTGAGTATGTGCGCGGCATTCATATCACGTCGTGGAGCGCAGGATCCAAAAAGGTAAGAGAACGGTTTGCCATGCTGTTCCATGAAACCGAACTGAACAGCGCAGTCATTGATATCAAAGAGTATCAAGGCGAAATCTATATCCCCGGCATACCCCTGGCAGAGAAACACAATCTCTATGTCAACGCCATCCCCGACCTCAAAGATTATATCGGTGAACTGAAAAAAAGCGGCGTGTACACCATCGCGCGCATTGTAGTGTTCAAAGACAATCTCCTGCCCCGCAAAAGACCGGACCTGGCAGTGAAAAGGCCCGACGGTTCTGTCTGGCAGGATCACCGCCGCATTGCGTGGGTGGATCCCTATAACCGCGAAGTGTGGAACTATAACCTGGACATTGCAGCCAAAGCAGTGGAAATCGGTTTTGACGAAATCCAATTCGACTATATCCGTTATCCGTCCGACGGCGACACCAAACAGTGCCGCTACTCGTACGCGAACCACAATTCCAGTTCGTCCGTGCTGAACCTGCGGAACTTTTTGCAGGAAGCCAGCCGTCGGCTTAAAGGTATGGGGGCGCGCATTTCCATTGACATCTTCGGATTGACTCCG
>CAYHWZ010000381.1:0-2154 GCA_964359975.1 uncultured Elusimicrobia bacterium
TGTTTCGTTGCCCGCTGTACTGTCGCCGCCGGTGCCTTCGCCGTTGGATATCATGGCGTCGTAGGTAAGGTACGGGATCTGACCGCTAAGACGCACACCCCGGTCTGACCCTGTGAAAAGTCCCTCCATATCGTCCAGAATTTTGACGGCAAATCTCTGTTTCCAAATACCTTCTTCAAACCCGCGCCAGGGAACTGCCACGATACCTGCGGAAATTTTCGCGGCCTTATTAAACGCGATGCGCAGTTCGGCATTTTTCAGATAGACGCGGTTGTTCTTGCTGTCGCGCGAAGAAAGGTTGGCTTCGAGCTGAAGAAAGGCGCTGACTTTGTCGTCGTATTTTGCGTCGGCGTTCAGGTAAATGCGGCTGACTTCGAAGGCGCTGTAGTCCTGCACGGTGGTACCGTTCTGCAGATGCTGGGATGCGACAAATTCGTAGTGGGCGTACATCAATCCGCCCGGCTTTACTTCAAGAGCGGACAAGCGTGCAGTATTCAGAATAAGCGCCAGTGCTGCAAACCCGAGAACTTCCACTTTTTTCATATTGCCTCCGTGACAACAGGTCGATTCTGGCGGAGAATCATCTGAAAAACTGGTGGGCGATGCAGGGCTTGAACCTGCGACCCCTGCCTTGTAAAAGCAGTGCTCTGCCGCTGAGCTAATCGCCCGTATCACCGACAACGAGATTATCATTCATACTACCATTTGACTGTCGTCAAATCAACTGGGACGCGCACGTCTTTGCGGCTGATTAATCCAGTTCGATGGTGTCGCCGTACGACGGAGTCTGGACGCGGTCTATGCCTTCGGCTTTGAGAGTGTCGACAAATGGGAGACGGTTATTGGCGTCGCCATGCACAAGGAAAATTTCGCGCGGGCGGGATGTGAGTGATTTTATGAACCAGAGCAGATCGTCGCGGTCTGCGTGCGCGGAAAAATTCCGTATCCTGCCGACGCGGGCCATGACTTCGTGTTTCAATCCGAATATCCTGACTTTGCGCGCGCCCTCCACCAACTGCCGTCCCAAAGTACCCTCCGCTTGATAACCGACTATCAAAATCAAGGTGCTTTCCTTTCCGATATTGTTGCGCAGATGATGAAGGATGCGGCCGCCTTCGCACATGCCGGATGCGGAGAGGATGATCATGGGGCCGGGTTTTTCGTTCAATTGTTTGGATTCTTCGACGGAGGTGACGAAATGGATATTCTCGGAACCGAAGAAATCATCTTCCTGGGCCGCTTCGGCTCTCACTTCACCTGAAAAATATTCCTCGTAACGCTTGAAAATATCGGTGATATTGACAGCCATGGGACTGTCCACATAGAGCGGGATGGGCTGTATTTTATGACGGCGGTAAAGTTTCTTAAGCAGGTAAACTATTTCCTGCGTGCGCTCGAGCGCAAAACTGGGGATGAGTATCCTTCCTTTTTCCTGCACGCAGGACTGGATGGCAGCGGCGAGCTTATTCTCAGCATTCTGAATGGGATCGTGCAAACGGTTGCCGTAAGTGCTCTCAATTAGCAGATAATCCACGGATTTGGGAATCGCGGGCGCGTTCATCAGGATATTTTTTCTGCGGCCCATATCGCCGGTGAACAGGACGCAACGTTTGCCTTGCCTCGTCTGAAAAATCACTTCTATCATTGCTGAACCCAGCACATGCCCCGCATCCAAAAATCTTGCGGTCACGCCTGGTGCAGGTTCGAAGGGTTCTTCGTATGCGTGTCCTTTGAAAAGTTCCAGAAACTGCCTGACATCTTCGTGGTCGTAGAGCGGCTCGATGGATTCACCGTTCTGCGCGTGGACTTTGTTGAAAAATTTGGCGTCTTCTTCCTGAATGTACGCCGAATCCATGAGCATGACTTTGGTGATTTCCTGCGTGGGATGTGTGCAGTGAATGGTCTTGCGAAATCCCTTTTTCACCAGCAACGGTAGATTGCCGCAATGGTCCACGTGCGCGTGCGAAAGCAAGACTGTGCTCAGAGCCGACGGATCAAAGTGAAATTGACGGTTCTCCTGAAGAGCTTCTTTACGGTGTCCTTGAAACAAACCGCAATCCAGCAGAACTCTCGTGTCGCCGTATTCCAGCAGATGGCGCGAACCTGTGACCACGTCCACGCCTCCCCAAAAACTCACTTTCAATCTGGCTTTAT
>CAYHWZ010000382.1:0-2145 GCA_964359975.1 uncultured Elusimicrobia bacterium
AAGGCTGGAAAGAATATGAGCTGGAAGTGATGCGCGACAGGGCGGACAATTGCGTGGTGATTTGTTCGATTGAAAATTTTGACCCGATGGGCGTGCATACGGGTGATTCCATTACTGTGGCGCCTGCGCAGACTTTGACGGACAAGGAATATCAGCGGATGAGGGAGCAGGCGTTCATATGTATCCGCGAGATCGGTGTGGAGACGGGCGGGTCGAATATTCAGTTTGGACTGCATCCCAAGACCGGACGGATGGTGGTGATTGAGATGAATCCGCGCGTTTCGCGTTCTTCCGCGCTGGCGTCTAAGGCAACAGGATTCCCGATTGCGAAGATTGCGGCAAAACTGGCGGTGGGATATTGTCTGGACGAGCTTTCGAATGACATTACGAAGAAAACTCCGGCTTGTTTTGAGCCGACGATTGATTATTGTGTGGTGAAGGTGCCGCGGTTTGCTTTTGAAAAATTCACGTTGACGGACCAGACGCTGAACAGTCAGATGAAATCTGTGGGAGAAGTGATGGCGATCGGGCGCACTTTCAAGGAATCTTTGCAGAAGGCATTGCGCGGGCTGGAAATCTGGCGGGACGGGTTGGGCGCGGACGGCAAAGGGCAGGTACCAACGGTGGAACGGCTGGCGAAATCTGCGGGAAAAGATAAGGCGGAGCTCAAGAAATATATTTCGATGGTGGAAGAGAAGATACGCGTGCCCAACTGCGACCGGATTTTCAATATTAAGTACGCGCTTCAGCTTGGTGTAAGTGTGGAGCGGATATGCGCTTTGTCTGCGATTGACCCGTGGTTTGTGCGGCAGATTGAAGAAATCAATGAACAGGAAAAGATGCTTCACAAGGCCGGGAAGGTTCGTTCTGCGGAGGGAATGAAGGATTTGAAGTCAGGCGGTTTTTCCGACAGGCAGATTGCGTATGTGACGGGAACTACGGAAAAAAATGTGCGAAGCCAGCGCGGAAAATGGGGTATCAGGCCGACTTACAAGGTGGTGGACACTTGCGCGGGCGAGTTCCCGGCGTTCACTCCGTATTTTTATTCGACTTATGAGGATGAAGATGAGGCGGAACGCGACACGGCCAAGAAAGTGGTTATTCTCGGCGGCGGGCCGAACAGGATTGGGCAGGGGATTGAATTTGACTATTGCTGTGTTCACGCGGTGATGGCTCTGCATGAAGAAGGGTACAAGACTATTATGGTGAACTGCAATCCGGAGACGGTGTCGACGGACTATGACATTTCGGACCGGCTTTATTTTGAGCCGCTGACATACGAAGATGTGATGAATATTATTGAGAAGGAAAAGCCGGAGGGCATTATTGTGCAGTTTGGCGGGCAGACTCCGCTGAATCTGACGGTGCCGCTGTCCAGCGTGGGTGTGAAGGTGCTGGGAACAACGCCGGATTCGATTGATATTTCTGAAGACCGGGAACGGTTCGGGCGGCTGCTGCAGAGTCTGAAGGTGCGTCATCCTGAGTGGGGGTGCGCGAGGTCGGATGCGGAGGCGATGAGTATTGCGCGAAAGATCGGGTTTCCGGTGATTGTGCGGCCTTCGTATGTATTGGGCGGACGCGGGATGAAGATTGTTTATGAAGCGGAAACTTTGGCGGAATATCTGCGGACTGCTGTGAAGGTTTCGCGCGAGTTTCCGGTGTTCATCGACCATTTCCTGAACGACGCAAAAGAAGTGGATGTGGATGCTATTTCCGACGGGAAAGAGGTGTTTATCGGCGGGGTGATGGAACATATTGAAGAGGCGGGGGTACATTCGGGAGATTCGGCTTGTATTCTTCCCCCGCAGAATCTGCCGGCGGGTGTGGTGCGCGAGATTGAAGATACTACGCGGAAACTGGCGCTGAAGCTGGGCGTGAAGGGGTTGCTGAATATCCAGTTTGCGGTGCAGAACGGGAAGGTATTTGTACTGGAAGTGAATCCGCGCGCGTCGAGGACGATTCCGTTTGTGAGTAAAGCGACGGGCGTGCCGCTGGCGAAGATTGCGGCGAAGATTATGGTGGGCAGGACTTTGGCTGAACTGAAGAAGTCATTTAAGCTGCGGGGGACAGGTTCGAATAAGCATTTACCTTATGTGTCGGTGAAAGAGGCGGTGTTGCCATGGACGCGGTTTCCCGGGACTGACG